>JAVEDA010000243.1 GCA_030841195.1 Actinomycetota bacterium
CTCGCCGCTCGCAAGGCGCGCGACGCGGCTCGGAGCCGCAAGGGTCTGCTGGGAGGCGGCAGCCTCCCGGGCAAGCTCGCTGACTGCCAGTCGACGAACCCCGAGGAGTGCGAGCTCTTCATCGTCGAGGGTGACTCGGCCGGCGGTCCGGCCAAGCAGGGTCGCGACCAGCGGACGCAGGCGATCCTCCCGATCCGCGGCAAGATCCTCAACGTCGAGCGGGCCCGGCTGGACCGCGTCCTGGGCAACCAGGAGGTGCAGGCCATCATCTCGGCGCTGGGCACCGGCATCCAGGGCGACGAGTTCGACCTGGCCCGGCTGCGCTACCACAAGGTGGTGCTGATGGCCGATGCCGACGTCGACGGCCAGCACATCCGGACCCTGCTGCTGACGCTGCTGTTCCGGTTCATGCCCGAGGTGGTCGAGCAGGGACACGTCTTCCTGGCCCAGCCGCCGCTGTACAAGCTCAAGTGGGCCCGCCCGGCGGACCCCGAGTACGCCTACTCCGACCGCGAGCGCGACGCCCTCACCGAGGCCGGACTGGCGGCTGGCAAGAAGCTGCTCAAGGACGACGGTGTGCAGCGCTACAAGGGCCTCGGCGAGATGAACAACGACGAGCTGTGGGACACGACCATGGACCCGGCCAAGCGGATCCTGCTGCAGGTCACCCTGGAGAACGCGGCCCTTGCCGACGTGCTGTTCACCGAGCTGATGGGCGAGGACGTCGAGAGCCGTCGCAAGTTCATCCAGCGCAACGCCAAGGACGTCCGGTTCTTAGATATTTGATCGCTCGCAAGCCCTGACCGCTCTGCCGCCGTACGTTTCTAGGAGAAGCCTCCCGTGACTGACACCACCGACGTGCCGCCGGTCGACCCCGGTCCTCACGGCCGGATCGAGCCGGTCGACCTGCAGGTCGAGATGCAGCGGTCGTACCTCGACTACGCGATGTCTGTCATCGTGCAGCGGGCGTTGCCAGACGTGCGCGACGGCCTCAAGCCGGTGCACCGTCGGGTGCTCTACGCGATGTACGACGGTGGCTATCGGCCGGACCGCGGCTTCTCGAAGTGCTCCCGCGTCGTCGGTGACGTGATGGGTCAGTACCACCCGCACGGCGACACCGCGATCTACGACACCTTGGTGCGGCTCGGCCAGCCCTGGTCGCTGCGCTACCCGCTGGTGCAGAGCCAGGGCAACTTCGGCTCGCCCGGCGACGACCGGCAAGCAGCTATGCGGTACTGCGTGACCGGTGACACCCAGGTGACCCTCGCGGACGGCGGCACGATCCGGATCGACGCGATCGCGCCCGGGCTTGCATCGAACTCTGAGTGCGAGATTGACCTGAAGGTGCGCGGCCTCGATGGCCGTCCGGTTCTTGCGACCCGCGCCTTCCACTCCGGCGAGCAGGCAACGCGTCGACTGGTGACGGCATCCCGCGAACTGACCGGCTCGCTGAACCACCCCGTGCTGGTGCAGTGCGTCGTAGATGGTGACCGCGTGCTGCGGTGGAAGCTGGTCGCTGAGGTGTCGCCAGGTGACGTCCTCGCCGTCGATGACGTTCCCGCGGGAACGTTTTCGGAACTTCCCGACGGTTCGGGGCTCTCCCCGATCGAGGGCTCGACCGGGTGCGACGCCACGGCGTACGGGCAGGACACCGTTCTTGCTGTGGCCGACGCCGGCGTCCAGCCGGTCTACAGCATCCGCGTCGACACCGATGATCACGCCTTTGTCTCCAACGGTTTTGTCAGCCACAACACCGAGTGCCGGCTGGCGCCGCTCGCGATGGAGATGGTGCGCGACATCGACCGCGACACGGTCGACTTCGCCCCCAACTACGACGGACGCCAGCAGGAGCCGACGGTGCTCCCGGCCCGGTTCCCGAACCTGCTCGTCAACGGGTCCGGCGGCATCGCGGTGGGCATGGCGACCAACATCCCGCCGCACAACCTGCGCGAGGTCGCGTCCGGCGTCATGTGGCACCTCGACCACCCGGAGGCCAACCAGGCGGAGCTGCTCGCGGCCCTGCTCGAGCGGATCAAGGGCCCGGACTTCCCGACCAAGGGCCTGATCGTCGGCACCCACGGCATCCGCGACGCGTACACGACCGGCCGCGGCTCGGTCACGATGCGCGCGGTGGTGGAGGTCGAGGAGGACAGTCGGGGACGCACCATCCTGGTCATCAGCGAGCTGCCCTACCAGGTCAACCCGGACGCACTGGCCCGCAAGATCGCCGAGCTGGCCGACAGCGGCAAGGTGCAGGGCATCGCCGACCTCCGCGACGACTCGTCGTCGCGCACCGGCATGCGCCTGGTCGTCGTGCTCAAGCGCGACGCGGTGGCCAGCGTGGTGCGCAACAACCTCTACAAGCACACCCAGCTGCAGGACACCTTCGGCTGCAACATGCTGGCCCTGGTCGACGGGGTGCCGCGCACGCTGGCCCTGGACGCCTTCATCCGGCACTGGGTGACCCACCAGATCGAGGTGATAGTCCGGCGTACGCGGTACCTGCTCGCCGAGGCGGAGCGCCGGGCACACATCCTGCGCGGCCTGCTCAAGGCGCTGGACCGGATCGACGAGGTCATCGCGCTGATCCGCGGTAGCGCCACCGCCGAGGCGGCGCGGGACGGGCTGATCGAGCTGCTCGAGATCGACGAGATCCAGGCCGTTGAGATCCTGAACATGCAGCTGCGCCGGCTGGCTGCTCTGGAGCGGCAGGAGCTGTTGGAGCGCTACGAGCAGTTCATGCGCGAGATCGAGGAGTACACCGCGATCCTCGCCTCCGACGAGCGCCAGCGGCAGATCGTCCGGGACGAGCTGACCGAGGTCGTCGAGAGGTACGGCGACGAGCGGCGCACCCAGCTGGTCCCCTACGAGGGCGACATGTCGGCCGAGGACTTCATCCCCGAGGAGGACGTGGTCGTCACGATCACCCGGGGCGGCTACGCCAAGCGCACCCGGTCCGACCTCTACCGGGCGCAGCGGCGCGGCGGCAAGGGCGTGCGCGGCGCGCAGCTGCGCCAGGACGACCTGGTCGAGCACTTCTTCGTGACGACCACCCACCACTGGATCCTGTTCTTCACGAACAAGGGCCGGGTTTACCGCGCGAAGGCCTACCAGCTGCCGGACGCCGGTCGCGATGCCCGCGGCCAGCACGTGGCCAACCTGCTGGCGTTCCAGCCGGACGAGCAGATCGCGCAGATCATCGACCTCAAGGACTACGAGGTCGCGCCCTACCTGGTGCTGGCCACCACGCGAGGCATGGTCAAGAAGACCCGCCTCACCGAGTACGACTCGAACCGCACCGGCGGCCTGATCGCCATTAACCTGCGCGAGGACGACGACGGGGGCAGCGACGAGGTCATCTCGGCGCGCCTGGTGACTGCCGACGACGAGCTGCTGCTCGTCAGCCGCAAGGCCATGTCGGTGCGCTTCACCGCCACCGACGAGGCGCTGCGCCCGATGGGCCGGGCCACCTCCGGCGTGACCGGCATGCGGTTCAAGGGCGGCGACGAGCTGCTCGCGATGGAGGTGGCGCGTCCCGAGGGCACCGTCTTCACGGTCACCGACGGCGGGTTCGCCAAGCGGACGCCAGTCGAGGAGTACCGCCTGCAGAACCGCGGCGGGACGGGTGTCCAGGCGATGAAGTTCAGCGAGGCCCGGGGGTCGCTGGTCGGGGCCCTCGTGGTGGCCGACGACGACGAGGTCTTCTCGATCAAGGCCAGCGGAGGTGTCACTCGGGTGTCCGTGGGGGAGGTCAATCCCACGGGGCGTGTCACCATGGGTGTGCGGTTCATCTCGCTCGCCGACGATGACACCGTGGTGGCGATCGCCCGTAACGCCGAGCGGGCGGCCGTCGAAGAGGAGCTGGACGAGGCACCGGTCGAGCAGTCGGACGGTTCCCCGGCCGGCGACATCGAGGCCGGGAGCCCGGCTGAGCCGTCCGACGACGAGGTGACCGACCAGTGAGCAGCCCTGACGTCCCCCCGCGGGAGCAGTGGCGCGCGGCCCAGCCGACCGCCACGATGGCTCCCGTGACGGACACCATGGCGCCGTCGAGCGCGCCCCGGGCCGCCAGCCGAGTCCGCGCCCGCAAGGCGCGGCTCGTCCTCGGCCGGATCGACCCGTGGTCGGTCATGAAGCTGTCGTTCCTGCTGGCCATCTCGATGGCGATCGTGGCGTTCGTCGCGGTGTTCGTGCTCTGGTCCGTGCTCGACACGATGGGGGTCTTCGACTCGGTCGGGAGCACGGTCGAGGAGGTCACGCGGTCGCAGGACAACGCCCAGGGGATCGACATCAACACCTACGTCGGCCTCAGTCGGGTGCTCACGATCACCTTCGTGCTCTCGGCGGTCAACGTCGTGCTGATGACCGCGTTGGGCACCCTCGCCGCCTTCCTCTACAACATGGCCGCGAGCCTCGTCGGTGGCCTGCACGTGACCTTCACCGAGGACGTCTGACGGGGGCGCGGTGAGCCGGCGTACGAGGCAGATCTCGTTGCGGACGGCGCGCGGCCGTGGGGTACTCTTGCGCGGCACCCGGGCCTATAGCTCAGCTGGTTAGAGCGCTGCCCTGATAAGGCAGAGGTCAGTGGTTCAAATCCACTTAGGCCCACTCCGACGTCCCGATCGCGCCCCGCGGCCGGGCGGCCGGACCCGTACTGGGAGGCACGCGCGATGTCCAAGAAGCTGCTGGTCGCAGTGGTGGCTGCCGTGGGCGGCCTGGTCTTCTGGAAGAAGGTCGCCGCCGATCGCGGCGCCGAAGCCGACCTGTGGGCCGAGGCGACCGACAAGGTCGACTGACACGGGCCGACCGGACCCGTTGCGTGCGCTACGCGCGCACGACCGGGGGCGTAGCTCAACTGGCAGAGCACCGCCTTTGCAAGGCGGGGGTTAGGGGTTCGAGTCCCCTCGTCTCCACCCTTTCCACGATGCGCACGCCCGGGCAAACGCGGGCCGCGTCAGTTCGTGGTCGAGCCCTTGCCCGTCGACTTCGCGCCCTTGGCGGCCGCCTGAGACACCTTCTTGGCCGACGCCGCCGACACCGGCTCGGTCGTGGTGAGGTCGACCGGCGCCTCCTCCTCGGCCGCCGCGTCGGCGAGCGCCTCGTCCGGGCTGGCGCCGGCCGGGTCGTCGGTGGGGATACCTCCGCCGCTGACCGGGGTCACCGAGCCCACCGGGGTCTGCGGCCGGGCAGACGGCGCCGGCGCGGTCGTCCAGGCGTCGACCGGATCGGTGTTGCGCGCAACCCAGGCTTTCCACCCGGCGTACGCGCCGCCGAGGACGGCCGTGAGCAGGAACAACTTGCGGATCCGGTGCTTGCTGCGCCGGGGCGGGCCCACCTCGCCCTTGAGGGCGGCCAGCGCGGCGCTGCCACGGGTGGCGGCCTCGCCGCGGGCCGGCTCGGTGGCGGCCAAGGCGGAGACGACGGCACCGGCGATGGCGGGCAGCACGTCGCTCTTCACCTTCTCGACGGCCGGCTCAACCTTCGGCCCGGCCCAGTCGCGGGCGGTGTTGACCTTGGGTGCGGCCCATTCCGCAGCCGTCTCGACCTTCGGCGCGGCCCAGTCGACGGCGGTCTCCACCTTGGGGGCGGCCCAGTCCCGGGTCGCGTCGGCGTACCGGACGGCCGCGTCGCGAGCGTCGGCTGCGGCCGGCGAGACGGTCTTGCCGGCGCGCTTGTTCGCGCGGCGGGCCGTCGAGCGGGACTTCTTCTGCAGGGTCGTCATGCGGGACACGGGGAACCTCCGGTCGAGCGATCAGTGTCTGGCTCCTGCCCAGCGTCCTCCGTGCGAAACGGCAGGTCCAGCCGAGCACCCCACTGGCCGACGTACGCTCGAAGGGGCGTGCGAGGATGGGCGCCCCCTGCAAGGACGACCGGCGCCAGCGCCCTTCGAGGAAGGACCCCCGTGGCCGAGGAGCTCTACGCCACCCTGAAGACCAACCACGGCGACATCGTGGTGCAGCTGTTCCCCAACCACGCGCCCAAGACGGTGAGCAACTTCACCGGGCTGGCCGAGGGGTCCAAGGAGTGGACCAACCCCGGAACCGGCGTGAAGAGCACCGACAAGCTCTACGACGGCACCGTCTTCCACCGGGTGATCGGCGGGTTCATGATCCAGGGCGGTGACCCGCTGGGCACCGGCACCGGCAGCCCGGGCTACCAGTTCGGTGACGAGTTCCACCCCGAGCTGCAGTTCGACCGGCCGTACCTGCTCGCCATGGCCAACGCCGGCCCGGGCACCAACGGCTCCCAGTTCTTCATCACCGTCGGCCCGACGCCGCACCTCAACCGGCGGCACACGATCTTCGGCGAGGTCGCCGACGGCGCCAGCCGCGCGGTCGTGGACAAGATCGCCGCTGTGCCCACCGCGGCGATGGACCGCCCGGTCGACGACGTGGTCATCGAGACCATCGTGGTCGAGCGCCGCGACGCCTGAGCCGTGTCGGACCCGGCGGTCGGCGACGGCACGACCCCGCCCGCGGGGTCGGCACCGGGATCCGACCCTGCGGTCTGCTACCGCCACCCGGACCGTGAGGCGCACATCCGCTGCGTCCGCTGCGAGCGGCGGATCTGCCCCGAGTGCATGATCCCGGCGTCGGTCGGGTTCCAGTGCCCGGAGTGCGTGCGCGAGGGCAACAAGAGCGTCCGGCAGGCCCGGACGGTGTTCGGCGGCCGGGTCACCACCGACCCGGGCTGGGTCAGCAAGGTGCTGATCGGCATCAACGTGGTCATGTTCATCCTGCAGCAGACGGTCTCCGGGTTCACCTTCAGGTTCGAGAACATTGGCTTCTATGTCGCGGACGGCGAGTACTACCGGCTGCTGACGGCCGCGTTCCTGCACGAGAACGTCGTGCACATCGCGCTGAACATGTACGCGCTCTACCTGTTCGGACCGCCCGTCGAGGCGGCGATCGGCCGGGTTCGGTTCGCCGCCCTCTACCTGGTGTCCGCGGTGGGTGGCAGCGCACTGTCCTATGCCTTCGCCAACCCGATTACCCCGTCACTGGGGGCATCGGGGGCGGTCTTCGGCCTGCTCGGCGCCTACCTGGTGCTCAACCGCAAGCTGGGCCGGGACACCTCCGGGGTAATGGCGCTGCTGGTCATCAACTTCGTGTTCGGCCTGATCGTGCCGCGGATCGACTGGCGTGCCCACCTCGGCGGTCTGATCGCGGGCATCCTGTGTGCGATCGCGATCGCCTACGCGCCGGCCCCCCGGCGTACGGCAATCCAGATCGGCGGGATCGCCGCGGTCGCCGTGGCGGCGGTCGCAGTGATCGTCTGGCGGACGGCGGCGCTGACGTGACCGGCCGCGACGCCGTCGTCGTCGACGCGGTCCGTACGCCGGTAGGGCGCCGGGCCGGTGGCCTGTCCGGCACCCACCCGGTCGACCTGTCGGCCCACGTGCTGGACGCGCTGGTGGCGCGCACCGACCTCGACCCGGCGGTGGTGGAGGACGTGGTCTGGGGCTGTGTCTCGCAGACCGGCGAGCAGGCGGTGAACGTCGGGCGTAACGCCGCGCTGGCCGCCGGCTGGCCCGAGGACGTGGTGGGGGTGACCCTGGACCGGCAGTGCGGGTCGTCGCAGCAGGCGGTGCACTTCGCCGCGGCCGGTGTCATCTCGGGCCAGTACGACGTCGCGGTGGCCGGCGGTGTCGAGTCGATGAGCCGGGTGCCGATGCTGTGCACGGTCACCCAGGGGCCGGGCCTGCCGTTCGGGCCCCGGATGATGGCGCGGTACGCCGATGTCGGCGGCCTGGTGCCGCAGGGCGAGAGCGCCGAGATCATCGCCGAGCGGTGGAAGCTGTCGCGCACCGAGCTGGACGAGATCGCGGTCCGCTCGCATGCCAACGCTGCGGCCGCCGCCGACTCGGGCGGCTTCGACGGGGAGCTGGCGCCGGTGGGCGACGTCGCGGCTGACGAGGGGATCCGGCGCGGGACCTCGGTCGAGACGTTGGCGGGGCTGCGCACGGTCTTCCGCGAGGACGGGGTCGTCACGGCGGGCAACGCCTCGCAGATCTCCGACGGTGCGGCCGCCCTGCTGATCACGACCTCGGAGGTCGCGGCCCGGCACGGCTGGCGGCCGCTGGCCCGGCTGCACGCCTTCGCCACCGCCGGCGTCGACCCGATCACGATGCTGACGGCGCCGATCCCGGCCACCGCGCGGGTGCTGACGCGGGCCGGGCTGCAGCTCGACGACATTGACGCGTTCGAGGTGAACGAGGCGTTCGCCTCGGTGGTGGGCGCCTGGCTGGCCGAGACCGGGGCCGATCCGGCGCGGGTCAACCCGCGTGGCGGGGCGATCGCGCTCGGGCACCCGCTGGGCGGGTCCGGGGCCCGGCTGATGACCACGCTGGTGCACCACCTGGTGCAGACCGGCGGCCGCTGGGGGCTGCAGACGATGTGCGAGGGCGGCGGGATGGCCAACGCCACCGTGCTCGAGCGCCTCTGACCGGCGTACGGACTCCTGCCCGGGGCGCTCCCCTCCCCGGCGAAATGATCACGGTTCCGTGATCGTTGGTGGTCGACCGTGCTGAATTCACCACGGTAGGTATGGGTTCGTCGCGGTAGGGCCCGCGATGGTCATGGTGGGCTGGCCGGTGGCCTCCACAGGGCCGGTGCCGTCCACAGATGGGCGTACGTCGGTGCCCAGACGTCCTGATCACCGGCACGGTGACGTGATGGACGGAGAGCTCGCACGGATCGCCGCACTGCAGGGCGGTTTCGTCTACCGGTGGCAGGCGCTGGACTGCGGCTATCGCGAGGCCGAGGTCGCCAGGCTGTTGCGGCTAGGGGACTGGGTGGCTGCGCGCCGCGGGGCGTACGTTCTCGGTGCCGCCTACCGGGAGATGAGCCCGAGCCAGCGGTACGCCCTGCTGGTCCGCATGGTCGTGGGTGGGCTGGCCGGTCAGGTGGTGGTCGCGAACTACTCCGCGCTGGCCCTGCGCGACGTGCCGCTCTGGGGCGTCGACCTGGCCAAGGTCCACGTCTACCGAGAGGGCGACCGGACCTCGCGCACCGACGCCGGAGTGGTGCACCACGTCGGGGCGCCAGCAGACCGCGACGTCGAGGTGCGTGGCGGGGTGATGCTGTGCCGGCCCGAGCTCGCGTTGGCCGACGCCGGGCGAACAGTGTCGTTCGAGGCTGGTGTCGTCCTGGGTGACGCGGTGCTGCGCCACCTTTCTCCCGACGTACAGAGACTGCACCAGGTCGTGCGCGACGACGAGCGCGACTGGCCGGGAGCCGTCACGGCCGGCCGGATCATCGGCTTCGCGGACCGGCGGGCGGAGACTGTCGGAGAGTCGCGATCGCGCGTCATGATCGCTCGCATCGGTCTTCCCGCGCCGGACCTGCAGA
This sequence comes from Actinomycetota bacterium, assembly GCA_030841195.1. Taxonomy (GTDB): domain Bacteria; phylum Actinomycetota; class Actinomycetes; order JACCUZ01; family JACCUZ01; genus JAVEDA01. Next base: position 9,351 of record JAVEDA010000243.1, read on the forward strand.
AGCTGTTCCGGAGGCCGGACGGTGAGGTCTATGCCCGCACCGACTTCTGGATCGAGGGGCACCAGACCGTCGGCGAGTTCGATGGCAAGGTGAAGTACGGCCGCGCTCTGTACGAGCGGTCCGGCGATCTCGGGGATGTCGACCTCGGCGAGGTGCTCTTCGCGGAGAAGCGACGGGAGGACGACATCCGCAACGACGGCGCCGAGGTCGTGCGCTGGATCTGGTCCGAGCTGGACGGCCACGATCGGACCATCCGCGGCCGATTCGAGGCGGCCTTCGACCGCGCAGCGAGGCGGCGACCCGCCGGTTGACGGCCGGTGCCGGTAACACTGGCCGGGACCGCCGCGCCGAAATGCCCGCTCCTACCGCGACGAACCCACACCTACCGCGGTGAATTCGCCGCGGTCGACCACCAACGATCACGGAACCGTGATCATTTTGCGGAGGGGGCCGGAGGGGTTGTCCACATTGGGGACAACGGGTGTGGATGACTTACACGGGTGTGTTTCTGCTGGTCAGCGGGGGTTCACCGGCTGGACACGTGGCCGCCGTCTGCTGGCCACCCGGGAGCGCGGGCTACTTCCAGCGGGTGGACAGGCCGAACCCGATGATGATGAAACCGAAGCCGATCGCCATGTTCCACAGCCCGATGCTGCCGATCGGGTAGTCGGCCTGGGTGACGTAGTAGACGACCACCCAGAGCAGCCCGACCACGAAGCAGCCGACCATCAGCGGCACGAGCCACCGCGGGCTGCCGATCCGGGCGGCCTTGGCCTGGTCCGAGGTGGGCGGCGTGAAGACGCTGCGGCGGCGGATGCGGGACTTGGGCACCGGACGTACTCCTCGGGCGAGCTCAGACGGGCACCACCGACGGGCGCCGTTCGTCGGTTAGCGTAGTCGGCAGCGCCATCAGGGACCTCGCGCACCACCCCGAGGGGGTGGTGCGTGCTCCCGACGGTACTCGTCCACCCAGCGGCACGACAGGAAGGAACCACCGGTGCGAGCGCTCTGGCGGGTGGCCGCCCCGGTGGCCTTCGCCGCGGCCGGGGTCCTGTTCGCCACCAGCGCCGGGGCGGCCAACGGCGGTCAGCTGCGGGGCGCCCGCAGCGACCTGGGTGATCTGATCCGGGCCGAGCAGCAGCGTGCCGACGACCTCACCCGGCGGGTCGACGGGCTGCGGGCGGAGGTCGAGGCGGCCACCGACAAGGCCGGCGCGGACGACCGGCGGGTCGGGGCCGAGCAGCGTCGCGCGCAGGGGCTGGAGCTGGCCGCGGGGACAGCGCCGGTGGTCGGGCCCAGCGTCACCGTCACCCTGGCCGACGCGCCGCGCTCGGCCGACCGGGTGCTTCCCGAGGGGACCAGCCCGGACGACGTCGTGGTGCACCAGCAGGACGTGCAGGGCGTCGTCAACGCGCTCTGGGTCGGTGGCGCCGAGGCGATGCAGATCATGGACCAGCGGGTGATCGCGACCAGCGCCGTCCGCTGCGTGGGCAACACCCTGATCCTGCAGGGCCGGGTCTACTCCCCGCCGTACAAGATCACCGCGATCGGCGACCCGGAGCGTCTGTCCCAGGCGCTGGACGACTCGTCGGACGTGGCCACCTACCGCTACTACGCGGACACGTTCGGGCTGGTCTACCAGGTGGCGGCGGACACCAGCACCAAGCTTCCCGGGTACGACGGGTCGCTGGACCTGCTGCACGCCGAGGTGGCGCCGTGATGCGCTCCGCGGTCCGCGGCACCGGCGAGGTGCTGATCACCGCAGGGCTGGTGGTGCTGCTGTTCGTGGCCTACCAGCTGTTCTGGACCAACTACGAGGCGCACAAGGCCACCGCCAGCGTGACCAACGACCTGCGGGACAGCTGGGACCGGCCGGACCCCACGGGGGCGGGCGGCAGCCAGACCCGCGGGCCGAAGAAGGTCGACTTCGGCAAGGGCTTCGCGTTCCTGCACATCCCGCGGCTCGGCAAGAACTGGACGATCCCCGTCGTGGAGGGCGTCTCCCTGCCGGACCTCGCCAAGGGCGTCGGGCACTACCCCAAGACGGCCCAGCCGGGCGCGATCGGGAACTTCGCGGTGGCCGGGCACCGGGCCACCAACGGCGAGCCGTTCGCCTACCTGGACAAGGTCCGCAAGGGTGACCTGGTGGTCGCCGAGACCCGCACCGAGTGGTTCACCTACGTGGTCGACCGCACCAAGATCGTGTCGCCGACGTCGGTCTGGGTGCTCGACCCGGTCCCGGGCACGCCGAACGCCAAGCCGGTCCAAGCGTTGCTGACCCTCACCACCTGCAACCCTCGCTGGGCCTCCACCGAGCGGCTGATCGTGTTCGGTCATCTCGAGGAGACCCGGACCAAGGCCGAGGGCCCGCCGACGGTCCTGCTGCGGCCACCAAGGAACGCCTGATGTACGCCTGGGTCTGGCGGCACCTCCCCGGGCCGTGGCCGGTCCGCACCCTGATCGCGCTGGCGGTCGTGGCGGCGGTCGTCGTGGTTCTCTTCAGCACGGTCTTCCCGTGGGCCGAGGACGCGCTGCCCTTCCTCAAGGTGACGGTGGACCAGTGAGCGCGCTGACCGGCGGTCGGGCCAGGCGGGTGCTCGTGGTCGACAACTACGACAGCTTCGTCTTCAACCTGGTGCAGTACCTCGGCCAGCTCGGCGCGGAGTGCACCGTGCTGCGCAACGACGAGGTGGCTCCTGCCGACGCGCGCCGGTACGACGGGGTGCTGCTCAGCCCAGGTCCCGGTACGCCGGAGAAGGCCGGCGTCTGCGTCGACCTGGTGCGCGAGATCGCGGGCGAGGTTCCCGTGCTGGGGGTCTGCCTCGGTCACCAGGCGATCGCGGTGGCCCACGGCGCCGTGGTGGAGCGGGCTCCCGAGCTGCTGCACGGAAAGACCAGCGAGGTGCTGCACGAGGGCACCGGCGTCCTGACCGGGCTGCCGTCGCCGTTCACCGCGACTCGGTACCACTCGCTGGCCGTGCGGGAGGACAGCCTGCCCGCCGAGCTCGAGGTCACCGGCCGCACCGCGAGCGGCGTCGTGATGGCGCTGCGGCACCGTGACCTGCCCCTGGAGGGGGTCCAGTTCCACCCCGAGTCGGTGCTCACCGAGGGCGGGCACCAGCTCCTGGCCACTTGGCTGGTCACTTGCGGCGACCCGGACGCGCCCGCCCGGGCAGTGGGGCTGTCCCCGGTCGTCACGCGCGCCTGACCGCGCTAGCCGGGCGGCGGCGGCGTGTCGGTCGGCAGTGTGTCGGTGGGTGTCGGCGTCTCGGTGGGTGTCGGCGGAGTGGTGGCGACCACCAGCGTGACGGTGGAGCCGAGCCGGCTGGTCTCGCCGCCCGCAGGTGACTGCGACAGAACGGTGCCGGCCGGCTTGTCGGCCGTCTCCTGCTCCTGTGCGTCCGGCACCGTGAAGCCGGCCTGCTCGAGCATGTTGCGGGCCGTGCCCTCGTCCTTCCCGACCACGTCGGGCACCTTGTTCTCGCCGCTGGCGTAGCGCAGGTCGACCTTGCTGCCGGCCGGGACGGTCTCCCCCTCCTTGGGGCTGACCTTGACCACGGTGTTGCGCGGCTCGTCCGACGGGACCGCCGTCGTGTCGCCGACGGCCAGGTTGGCGTCCCGGAGCGCCTGCTGGGCCTGGTCCAGCGACAGCCCGACCAGGGAGGGAACGGCGGCCTCGTCGACGCCGGACGACACGGTGACCGACACCGTCCGCCCCTCGTCGACCTGGATGCCGGCCTCGGGGTTCTGGTCGATGATGCTGCCCTCGGGCACCGTCTCGCTCGCCTTCGGCGTCTGGGTGCCGAGGATCAGGCCCGCGCCCTGAAGCTGGCTGGTGGCCTTCGCGACGGTGAGCCCGGTGACGTCGGGCACCGCGACCTGCGAGCCGCCCGAGCCGTCGAAGGCCGACCGCGCGATCAGTGCCGCGATGATGAAGATCGCGACGACCGCGAGCCCGAGCAGGGCGTAGCCGAAGGCGCGGCCGCCCCGCCCGTCCTTTCCGCCGCGGTGCGCGCCGGGGCCGCTACCGACCGCGGGGATGGTGGCCGTGCCGGGGAGCACGTTGGTCTGCGACATCGCTTGAGTGGGCTGTGCGGGCGGTACGACGGGCGCCACCGGCCGGCCGGCGCGCGCGGAGGCGATGTCGCGGCGCATCTCGTCGGCACTCTGGTAGCGCTGCTCGCGGTCCTTGGCCAGGGCGCGCAGCACCACCGCGTCGACGGCGGGCGTCAGGTCGGGGTCGATCTGGGACGGCGGGACCGGCTCCTCCCGGACGTGCTGGTAGGCCACCGAGACCGGCGAGTCCCCGACGAACGGCGGCCGACCGGTGAGCAGCTCGTAGAGCAGGCACCCGGTGGAGTAGAGGTCGCTGCGCGCGTCGACCTGCTGCCCGCGCGCCTGCTCGGGCGAGAGGTACTGCGCCGTCCCGATCACCGCCGAGGTCTGGGTCATCGTTGCGCCCATGTCGTCCATCGCCCGGGCGATGCCGAAGTCCATCACCTTGACCTCGCCGCCCTTGGTCAGCATGACGTTGGCGGGCTTGATGTCCCGGTGCACGATGCCCTGCTGGTGGCTGTATGCCAGGGCGGCCAGCACACCGTCGACGATCTCCAGCGCGCGCTCGGGGACCAGCTTGCGCCCCGAAGCCAGCAGGTCGCGCAAGGTCGAGCCCTCGACGTACTCCATCACGATGTAGGGCACCGGGTTGCCCGCGAACTGGTCCTCGCCGGTGTCGTAGACGGCGACCACGGCCGGGTGGTTGAGCGACGCGGCCGAGTGGGCCTCGCGCCGGAACCGGACCTGGAAGGTGGGGTCCCTGGCCAGGTCGGGGCGCAGCATCTTCACCGCGACGGTGCGACCGAGCCGGGTGTCGTGGCCGAGGTGCACCTCGGCCATCCCGCCACGACCGAGCAGCTCACCGATCTCGTAACGGCCACCCAGCTCGGGCGGCACTGCGCTGCTCACTCAGTCGCCCTTTCCATGTTTGTCGCCCTTGCCCTTGCCGGGCTTCTCCTTCGGCGGCGGTGCCGCCACCACCTCGAGCCTGATGGTCGTCCCGGCCGTGACCGAGCCGGTCGGGGCCACGGCCTTCACCGTACCGACAACCCCGCCGCCGGCCGATCGCTGGACGTCCACGGACAGGCCGAGCCCCTGCAGGTCGGCGCGGACGTCGGCCTCCGTCCGGCCCAGGTAGTCCCGAGCGGCGACGTCCACGGTGGTGGCGGCCGTGGGTCCCGCGCCGCTGGCGGAGGCCCCCGGCGTACCTGCCGTGGAGGTCGGGTCCGAGCCGCAGGCCCGGACCGTCAGGAGCACGACCAGGGCGGCAACGGCGAGCGCGATCGCGTAGGGGAGCCACGGCACCCGGGAGACGTCGGGCAGCCGGAAGCCCGGGTCGGTGTCGGTGCCGAGCCGCGGGGTCACGACGGTCGTTTCTTCGGCGTACGCCTCGCCTGGTGCGCCGCCCGCGTCGATGACCGGCATTGTGCGGGTGGGCTCAGGCGCGGCGAGCGCCTCGGTGGCGGCCGCGGCCAGGGTCGGCCGCAGGGCCATGGCGGCCCGGCCGAGGTCGCCCGCGCTGGCCGGCCGGTCGGCCGGGCTCTTGGCGAGCATCTGCATCACCAGGTCCCGCACCGGGGCGGGCAGCTCCGCCGGGAGCGCGGGTGGCTCCTGGCTCACCTGGGCCAGCGCGACCGACACCGGCGTGTCGCCGTCGAACGGCCGGCGGCCGGTGAGGCACTCGTAGGCGACGACGCCGAGCGAGTAGATGTCGCTGGCCGGGGTCACCGACTGCCCGGACGCCTGCTCGGGCGAGATGTAGTAGGCGGTGCCCATGATGGCGCCGGTCTGCGTCAGCGGCACCGAGTTGGCGGCCCGGGAGATGCCGAAGTCGGTGATCTTCACCACGCCGTCGGGGGTCACCAGGATGTTGCCCGGCTTGATGTCGCGGTGGATGACGCCGGCGTCGTGCGCGGCCTGCAGCCCGTTGGCCGCCTGCCCGACGATGTCCAGCGTGCGCTCCGGCGTCAGCTTGCCGTCCCGGGCCACGAGGGTGGACAGCGGCTCCCCCGGCACCAGCTCCATCACCAGGTACGGCGACCCGGGGCCGGCCTCGGCCGTAGCGTCTCCCTCGCCGAAGTCGTAGACGGCCGCGATGCCCTGGTGCGCCAGGCCGGCGGTGTGCCGCGCCTCGGCCCGGAACCGCGCCAGGAAAGTGGGGTCGTCGGCGTACTCCCGGCGCAGGATCTTCACGGCCACGTTCCGGCCGAGCACGGTGTCCTCAGCGCGCCACACCTCGCCCATGCCACCGCCGGCGATGCGCTCGGCCAGCCGGTAGCGGTTGCCGAGCATCAGGTCGGTCCGACCGCTCATGACCCGAGCACGGCCTTCATGACGTCGCGGGCGATCGGTGCGGCCAGCCCGTTGCCGCTGATCTCGGCCTGCTTCGCGCCGTCCTCGACGATCACGGCCACCGCGACCTGGGGGTCGTTGTCGGCCGGCGCGAACGAGACGAACCAGGCGTGCGGGGTGCGGCCACCGCCCTGCTGGGCCGTCCCGGTCTTGCCGGCCACCTGGACGCCGGGGATCTGGCCGTTGCTGCCGGTCCCCTGGTCGACGACCTTCACCATCATCTGGGTGAGCGAGGCCGCGGTCTGCGGGCTCACTGCCGTGCCGAAGGCCTGCGGCTTGGTCGTGTCGAGGATCGACAGCTTCGGGTCACGCACCTCCGCCACGAGGTAGGGCTTCATCAGCACGCCGCGGTTGGCGATCGCCGACACCACCAGGGCCATCTGCAGCG
>JAVEDA010000270.1 GCA_030841195.1 Actinomycetota bacterium
GGACCTTGTCCGGGCGGCCTCGGAACCAGCCGGCGCGGGTCACGTCCAGATAGAGCGCCGTCTGCACCTTCGCCATCCTGGCCGCGAACGTCTTCTTCAACGACGAGAGCAGCACCTGGTCGCCGGACTGGAACAGTCCGTTGTAGAGCTCCCGCTCGAACGGCAGCAGCTCGCCGGTGCCGCCCGTGAGCTTCTCCAGCCGCCAGTCGCGGGAGGAGAACCAATGCGCCCGCTCCAGCTCGACGATGCGCAGGTGACCGCGGACGGCGAGGTCGACGATCGTGGCCGTGACGTCCACCACGTTGGCCCGCTCGTCCAGCAGCGTGCCCAGCTGCCCAGGGCGCAGGCCCTCCGGCGGCTGGAACTGCACCGCGACGGGGCCGGCGCCGACCAGCGGCACCCGCTCGTCGACCCCACCGGAGGTGGGCACCAGCCCCGGCGTCTGACCGGCGTACCGACGGTCGCGGCCGCGCCCGCCGACCAGCCAGGCGATCCCGGCGAGGCCCGGGATCAGCAGCAGCCCGGCGAGGCTGCCGGTGAGCGGGGTGGGGGTCAGCGACTGGCGCAGCGTCCACCGCTCCTCGAGGAGCGGCCCGGTCGCGGTGACTGCGCCGGTGGGGAGTCCCACCACGACGGTGAACGCGCTGTATGCGAACAGCCCGTCCGGTTGGCTCGCGGTCACCTCGGTCCCGGCGGCGGTGATCGACCCGCACGGCAGGCTGCTGCCGGTCGGCCCGGCGAAGCAGGCCTGCTGGGTCGGGTCCGTCGGTGTCACCACCCGCACGGTGGCGGTGTCGATGGGCACTCCCCACCCGTCGCCGATCGCGTTCCAATAGAGCTCGACGTGCTCTGGGAACGCGTTCAGGGCACCGTCGACCGTGTAGGTGACCACGTAGCGCTGGGGGCCGCTGACCGTCCGGTCCGGGTCGCCGATCCGGTAGGTCGCGGTGCCGCCGCTCTCACTGTCGTCCACGTCGGTGGGCGCACCGGTCGGGCTCTCGACCCGGAAGTTCTCGACGTCGTACACCCGGTCGTTCTTGTCGTCGTACGGCACCCGCACCGGGAAGGTCCGGAAGATGCCGTGCTTGCCCACCGAAGAGCCGAAGTCGTAGTCGATGGTCTCGCGGGCATCCAGGGTGCCGTCGTCGTTGACGGTCAGCACCACGTCGTACGACGCGATGTGCTCCTCGCCGGTGCCGACCAGCGCCGCTGCTGGCGCCGCCGCCACGAGCCCCGAGCACGCCACGACGGCGAGCATCGCCAATCCGCGCCGCACCATCGCCTCAGCGATCCTTGCCGCTGCTGCGGCGTGCGAGCGCGCGCTGCATCTCCCGCTTGGACTGCTTCTCGGCGAGCGCCTGCCGCTTGTCGTAGGACTTCTTGCCGCGACCGAGGGCGATCTCGACCTTGGCCTTGCCGTCCTTGAAGTACAGCGCGACCGGGACGAGGGTGATCCCGCCCTCCTTGGTCTTGCCGATCAGCCGGAGGATCTCGGCGCGATGCAGCAGCAGCTTGCGCTCCCGCCGCGGCTCGTGGTTGGTCCAGGTGCCCTCGGTGTACTCCGGGATGTGCACTCCGGCCAGCCACGCCTCGCCGTCACGGATGTGGGCGTAGCCGTCCACCAGGTTGGCATGCCCGGCGCGCAACGACTTGACCTCGGTGCCGGTGAGCACCAGGCCCGCCTCGAAGACGTCGTCGATGTGGTAGTCGTGCCGGGCCTTGCGGTTCTGGGCCACCAGCTTGCGGCCCTGCTCCTTCGGCATTACCCGTGGCCCGTCCCGCCGAGGGCGGCCACCAGCCCGGTCAGCACGTCGATCGCCCGCCGCTCGGCGACCTCGGGTGCGGCGCCGGGCGGCACCACCACGTCGGGCTCGATGCCGACCCCGTCGAGGCTGCGGCCGGACGGCGTGAGGTAGCGACCGACGGTCAGCTCGAGCGCCGAGCCATCGGAGAGGGTGGACGGTTCCTGCACGGAGCCCTTCCCGTAGGTGCGGGTGCCGACGACGACGGCACGGTTGCGGTCCTGGAGCGCGCCCGCCACCACCTCGGCGGCGCTGGCCGTCGACGGGTTCACGAGCACGACGAGGGGGGTGGTGGTGTCCCCGCCCTCGAACGCGTCGAGGGTACGCGGCTGGGCGCCTCGGCGCTCGTACGAGACGACCGGTCCGCCGTCGAGGAAGACCGAGGCGACCGCGACGGCTTCGTCGAGCAGGCCGCCCGGGTTGTCGCGCAGGTCCAGCACCACGCCGGTGGTCTGTCGCTCGCTCTCGGCCGCGATCGCGCGGGCGACGTCGCGCCCGACCCCGCGGGTGAAGGCGGAGATGGAGATCCGGGCGATGCCGCCGTGCAGCCGCTCGACCACCACGTCGTCGGTGCTGAACGTGGCACGGGTGAGCTGGACCGTGCGGGTGGCCGATCCCCGGCGTACGGCGACCTGGACCGTGCTGCCCTCGTCGCCGCGCAGCAGCTCGGCCACGGTCGAGACGTCCGCGGTGGTCACGTCGGTGCCACCGACGCGCAGCATGACATCGCCGGCGAGGACACCCGCCCCTGCGGCCGGGGACCCCGGCTGCACGCTGCCGACCTCGATGCTGCCGACCCGGACGCCGCCGCCCGCGCCGGCCGGGGTGCCCCGCAGCCACAACCCCACGCCCGAGTAGTGGCCCTCGAGGGCCGACTGGAACGACGTGAACTCGGACTTGCCGTAGTAGGTGGACCAGCGGTCACCGAGGGTGCGCAGCATCCCCTCGACAGCGGCCCGCTCGAGCGCGTCGCGGTCGACCGGCCGGGCAGCCTTCGCGGCGATCCGGTCGGCGGCCTCGTCGATCACGCCACGCTTCGGCGTCGGCGCCGGGTCGTGTGAGCCCACGACGCCCGTGAGCACCCCTCCGACGTACGCCACCGCCACCAGCCCGGCGACGGCTGAGGTGCGCAGCACCCGACGGACGGCGATCACCGCACGAGTCTAGGCCGGGTGGACCTCCCGGCACCGACGTAAGCGACTAGAGCCAGCCCATCGGGTCAACGGTGCCGCCGTTGACGTAGACCATGAAGTGCAGGTGGCAGCCGGTCGAGTACCCGGCGCCGTACATGCCCTCGCCGCCACCGCTGTAGCCGATGACCTCGCCGCGGCTGACGTGCGCGCCGTTGCCGCGAGCGAAGCTCATCAGGTGGTTGTAGCTGGTGGCCACCCCGGCACCGCGTATCACCCCGTGGTCGATGACCAGCTGGTTGCCGTACCCGACCGTGAGCGCGGTCTGGATGACCGTGCCCGAGGCCGCCGCGTGCACGGGCGTGCCGCATCCGACGCCGAAGTCGGTGCCGTCGTGCAGCTTGTAGATGCCAGTGACCGGGTTGGTCCGCATGCCGTACGGCGACGTGATCCCCGCGTTGACGGGGTACGACAGGGCGCCGCCGCCGGCGGAGTAGCTGGAGCGCCCGGCCGCCCGGGCTCGAGCAGCGGCGGCGGCCCGGGCCGCAAGGATCCGGCTCAGCCGGGCGGACTCGGCCCGCATCGCCGCGGCGCGGGTCTCCTCGGCCTTCTTCTCCCGCTCGATCGCCGCGACCGCGGACGCACGGGCCGCGATCAGCGACTCAACCTGATGCTGCGCATCGATCGCCTGCGCTTGCAAGCCGGCGATCTTCTGGACCAACGCCTCCTGCTGGCGCTTCATCCCGGCCACCTGCTCACGCTTGGCGACCAGCGTGGCTCGTTGGGCCGCCAGGTTGGCTCGGCTCTCGGCCAGGCCGGTGAGCACGTTCCCCTCCGAGCGCATCGCGTTCTGCACCAGGACCAGCCGGGTCGCGAACTCGTCCGGGCTCTGCGACTGCAGCACCACCGCGAGCTCGCCCATGCCGC
>JAVEDA010000299.1 GCA_030841195.1 Actinomycetota bacterium
CGCCGACCCACGCGGCTTCCCGTGGCGGGACTGACCCTCAGGTTGCCCGGATAGGCTGGCCAGGTGTTCGCCACCCTCTCGGACCGCCTGGCCGCTTCGTTCAAGAACCTGCGCGGCAAGGGCAAGCTCACCGACGCCGACATCGACGCCACGACCCGCGAGATCCGGGTCGCGCTGCTCGAGGCCGACGTCGCGCTGCCCGTCGTCAAGGACTTCATCGCGGCCGTGCGCGAGCGGGCCCGGGGCGCCGAGGTCAGTCAGGCGCTGAACCCGGCGCAGCAGATCGTCAAGATCGTCGACGAGGAGCTCGTCACCATCCTCGGCGGGGAGACCCGTCGGCTGCGTTTCGCCAAGACGCCGCCGTCGGTGATCATGCTGGCCGGCCTGCAGGGCTCCGGCAAGACGACCCTGGCAGGCAAGCTGGCCCACTGGCTCAAGGGCCAGGGCCACGCCCCGGTGCTGGTCGCAGCCGACCTGCAGCGGCCCAATGCCGTGACCCAGCTGCAGGTGGTCGGCGAGCGGGCCGGTGTCCCGGTGTTCGCTCCGGAGCCGGGCAACGGCGTCGGCGACCCCGTTGCGGTGGCCAGGCAGGCGATCGAGCACGCGAAGCAGAAGATGTTCGACGTCGTCATCGTCGACACAGCGGGCCGCCTGGGTGTCGACGCCGAGCTGATGCAGCAGGCCGCCGACATCCGCGACGCGGTGAACCCGGACGAGATCCTGTTCGTCGTCGACGCGATGATCGGCCAGGACGCCGTCACGACCGCGCAGGCCTTCCTCGACGGCGTGGGCTTCGACGGCGTTGTGCTCACCAAGCTCGACGGCGACGCCCGCGGTGGTGCGGCCCTCTCCGTAGCGAAGGTCACCGGCCGGCAGGTGATGTTCGCGTCCAACGGCGAGAAGCTCGACGACTTCGACACCTTCCACCCCGACCGGATGGCCCAGCGCATCCTCGGCATGGGTGACGTGCTCACCCTGATCGAGCAGGCCGAGAAGGCGTTCGACAAGGACCAGGCCGAGGAGATGGCGGCCAAGTTCGGCCGCGGCGACGACTTCACCTTCGAGGACTTCCTCGCGCAGATGGAGAGCGTCCGCAAGATGGGCTCGATGTCGAAGCTGCTCGGGATGCTCCCGGGCATGGGCGCGATGCGCGAGCAGATCGAGAACATCGACGAGCGCGAGGTCGACCGCACCACCGCGATCATCAAGTCGATGACGCCCGAGGAGCGCCGCAACCACAAGATCCTCAACGGCTCGCGCCGGCAGCGCATCGCGAAGGGCTCCGGCCGCGAGGTGTCCGACGTCAACGCGCTGGTCGAGCGGTTCACCGAGGCGCAGAAGATGATGCGCCAGCTCGCGGCCGGCGGCGGCATGCCGGGGATGCCGAACATGCCGGGCATGCCGGGGATGGGCCGCGGCAAGAAGGCCAAGGGCAAGGCGGTCGCACCGAAGAAGGCCAAGGGCGGCCGGTCCGGCAACCCGGCCAAGCGGGCGATCGAGCAGCGGCAGTGGGAGGCCCGCCAGTCCGGGGAGGGCGTTCCTGATTTGCCAGAGGACTTCCAGCTGCCCGACGAGCTCAAGGGCCTGCTCCCGCCCGGCTCCCGCTGACCGTGAGCCCGGTCCCACCGCTGCACCTGCGCGCCGTCGTACTCCCCGACGGTGAGCAGCGCGACCTGTGGGTCGACGAGCACGGCCTGGTCCGCGACGAGCCCGTCGCCGGCGCTGAGTCGCTCGCCGACCGGGGCTGGGTGCTGCCGGGGCTGGTCGACGCGCACTGCCACGTCGGGCTGGACGAGCACGGCGGGGTGGACGAGGCGACCACCCAGGCGCAGGCGCTGGCCGACCGCGACGCCGGTGCGCTGCTGCTGCGCGACGCCGGCGTACCGGTCGACACGCACTGGATGGACGCCCGCGACGACCTGCCGCGCGTGGTCCGGGCGGGTCGGCACATCGCCCGCAGCCGCCGCTACATCCGCAACTACGGTGCCGAGATCGAGCCGGCCGCCCTGGTGGCGGAGGTCGAGACCCAGGCGGCTCGCGGCGACGGTTGGGTCAAGCTGGTCGGCGACTGGATCGACCGTGACGCCGGTGACCTGACGCCGTGCTGGCCCGCAGACGTCGCGGCCGCTGCGATCGCCCGCGCCCACCAGCTCGGCGTCCGGGTGACCGCGCACTCCTTCGGCGAGCAGTCGGTCGCCGAGCTGGTGGCCGCCGGCATCGACTGCATCGAGCACGGCACCGGCCTTACCGACGGCGTGGTGGCCGAGATGGCCCGCCGGGGCACCGCGCTGGTGCCTACCCGGGTGCAGATCGACAACTTCCCGGCGTACGCCGAGCAGGGTGGGGCGAAATTCCCCGCGTACGGCGCCCACATGCGCGACCTGCACGCCCGCTGCGACGCCACGCTCCGCTCGGCCCACGAGGCCGGCGTCCCCATCTACACGGGCACCGATGCCGGGGGAGTGCTGCCGCACGGGCTGGTCGGCCGCGAGGTGCTGGCCCTGCACGAGAAGGTGGGCCTGTCGACGGTCGACGCGTTGGCATCGGCGTCCTGGGCGGCCCGCGACTGGCTGGGCCGGCCTGGGCTCGGCGCCGGCGACCCGGCCGACCTGGTGGTCTACGACGCCGACCCTCGGTCCGACCTGCGCGCCCTGGCCCATCCGCGCGCCGTCGTCCTGCGCGGCCGCGTCGTCGCGGGCGGCTGAACCCGCCACCCCAAGATCAACTGGACGCTCTCGCACCAGACACGCCGCACGAGTGGTGCGTCGGCGTCCAAAGGATCTTGGGTGGCCGCGATTTCGGCTGGTGGGGGCCGGTCTGGCATGATGGCGCGCTGTACCCGGCGTACGGCGGACCCTCTCATCCGCTGCGTGCCGCGTCCCCCGGCCGGCACCGACCACACCCCCACGTGGCCCGGCGCCGCCACCCGCATGCGAGAAGCAGGAGCTTCATCAACCGTGGCAGTCAAGATCAAGCTGATGCGCATGGGCAAGATCCGTGCACCGTACTACCGCATCGTCGTCGCCGACGCGCGCACCAAGCGTGACGGTCGGGCGATCGAGGAGATCGGGAAGTACCACCCCACCCAGGAGCCCTCGCTGATCGAGGTCGACTCCGAGCGGGCCCAGTACTGGCTGTCCGTCGGCGCTCAGCCGACTGAGCCGGTCGCGGCGATCCTCAAGGTGACCGGGGACTGGCAGAAGTTCAAGGGCCTGCCGGGCCAGGAGGGCACCCTGCGGGTCGCCGAGCCGAAGACCGACAAGAAGACGATCTTCGAGGCAGCTGCCAAGGAGTCCGCGGGCGAGCCCAAGGACGGCGCCACCACGCCGAAGAAGCGGGCCGCCAAGAAGGCCGCCCCCGCCGAGGCCAAGCCCGCCGAGGCCAAGGTCGACGCTCCCACCGAGGAGGTCGTCGCCGAGGCAGTCGAGGCCGCCCCCGCCGAGGCCCCGGCCGCCGAGGCGATCGAGGCCGCTCCCGTCGAGACGCCCGAGGCCGCTCCCGCCGAGGAGACAGTCACCGAAGAGCCGAAGACCGAGGCTCCGAAGGACGAGGCCTAGTCCATGCTCGAGGAAGCCCTCGAGCACCTGGTCCGCGGCATCGTCGACCACCCGGACGAGGTGTCGGTGACGGACCGCAACGGCCGCCGCGGCCGCACCCTCGAGGTGCGGGTGCACCCCGAGGACCTCGGCAAGGTGATCGGCCGGGCCGGCCGCACCGCCAAGGCACTGCGCACCGTGATCGGGGCCCTCGGCCCCGGTCGCGGCGTCCGCGTCGACTTCCTCGACGTCGACGAGCGCTAGGCCGGCCGAGCCCGGACAGGTCGCCGTCATGGAGGTCGTGCTCGCCCGGATCGGCCGCCCGCACGGCATCCGCGGCGAGGTGTCGGTCGAGGTGCGCACCGACGACCCCGACGGCAGGCTCGCACCGGGGACGACGCTGCGCACCGAGCCGGCCTCGGTCGGGCCGCTCACCATCGCCGACGGCTGGGTGCACTCGGGCCGGCTGATCCTGCGATTCGAGGGGTACGACGGTCGCGGCGCCGCCGAGGGCCTGCGCAACGTGCTGCTCGTGGCCGACGTCGACCCGACCGAGCGGCCCGAGGACCCCGACGAGTACTACGACCACCAGCTGGTCGGGCTCAGCGTGCGCACCGTCGACGGCGAGCCGGTGGGCGAGCTGGCCGAGGTGCTGCACCTGCCGGGCCAGGACGTGCTCGCGGTCCGGCGGGCGGACGGGACCGAGGCGCTGGTGCCGTTCGTGGCGGCCATGGTGCCCAGCGTCGACCTCGAGGCCGGCCTGGTGCTGGTCGACCCGCCGCCCGGCCTGCTGACCGACGTACCCACCGACGTACCAGAGGACTGACGTGCGCCTCGACGTCGTCACGATCTTCCCGGACTACCTGGCACCGCTGCGGCTGTCGCTGATCGGGCGGGCCGTCGACGACGGGCTGATCGACCTGCGGGTGCACGACCTGCGCACCTGGACCAGCGACCGGCACCGGACCGTCGACGGCTCCCCGTACGGCGGGGGGCCGGGCATGCTGATGCGGCCGGAGCCGTGGGGCGACGCCCTCGACGCGGTCTGCAGGCAAGCGGCCGACGGCTCCGAGGCGCACGCCCCGCGCATCCTGGTGCCCACGCCGGGCGGGCGGCCGTTCGGCCAGGCGATGGCGCACGAGCTGTCGGCCGAGCCCTGGCTCGTCTTCGCCTGCGGGCGCTACGAGGGCATCGACGCCAGGGTGCTCGACGAGGCCGCCGGGCACGGCCGGGTGGACGAGATCTCGCTCGGCGACTACGTGCTCAACGGCGGCGAGGTAGCCGTGCTCGTCGTCGTCGAGGCGGTGGCCCGGTTGCTGCCCGGCGTGATCGGCAACGCCGAGTCGCTGGTCGAGGAGTCGCACGCCGTGGCGTCCGGCGGTCTGCTCGAGGCGCCGGGGTACACCAAGCCGGCGTCCTGGCGGGGCCGCGACGTCCCCGACGTGCTGCTGTCCGGCGACCACGCCCGAATCGCCCGCTGGCGGCGGGACGAGTCGCTGCGCCGGACCGCCGAGCGCCGGCCGGACCTGGTCGCCCGGCTCGACCCCGCCGCGCTGGACCGCCAGGACCTGGCCACGCTGGCCGCGCTGGGCTGGGCCACGGCCGAGGACGGACGATTGGCCCGGGTCGCCGGGCCTGTGGCAGACTGACCCACTGCTCCGCACCGCGCGCGCCCCCGCCACAGGGAGGGCGCGACCGCACGGCCACCGGAGCGGGACGAGACAACTCCACCCCCACACCGTGGGTGACCTGTGGCACCGCGAGAGAAGAGACCACGATGCAGACGCTGGACGCCCTCGACGACGCCTCGAAGCGCTCGGACATCCCCGAGTTCCGCCCCGGCGACACCTTGAAGGTCCACGTCAAGGTCATCGAGGGCACTCGCTCCCGCATCCAGGTCTTCCAGGGCGTGGCGATCCGCCGCCAGGGCGCCGGTGTGCGCGAGACCTTCACGGTCCGCAAGGTCAGCTTCGGCGTCGGCGTGGAGCGCACCTTCCCGGTGCACACCCCGGTGATCGACAAGATCGAGGTCGTGACCCGCGGCGACGTCCGCCGGGCCAAGCTCTACTACCTGCGTGAGCTGCGCGGCAAGGCCGCGAAGATCAAGGAGCGCCGCGACACCCCTGTCGCCCGCTGACCGCTCGACCGGACGAGCTCCGGGGACGTGAAGAGCAGGACCAGCCGCCGCCCTTGGTGGAACGCCGCCGTCGCCGGCCGCGCTCCCGCCGGGGCGTCATCGGCGAGCTGTTGCTGCTCGTCGTCGTCGTGGTGCTCGCCACCTCGATGGTGCGCAGCTTCCTGGTGGCGCCGTTCTCGATCCCGTCCGGCTCGATGGAGCAGACCCTGCACGTCGGTGACCGGATCCTGGTCGACCGCCTGTCCTACCGGTTCCACGACGTACGCCGGGGAGACATCGTCGTCTTCGACGGCACCGAGGCGTTCGGCCACCTCGGCGACGGAAACGGCGAGACCGACTACGTGAAGCGGGTCATCGGACTCCCCGGCGACCACGTCATGAGCCTCGGTACCGATGACCATGGCGATGGCAAGGTCTATGTCAACGGCAAGCCGCTCGCCGAGAGCAAGTACCTGTATCCCGGCGAGGTGGCCTCGAAGACCCCGTTCGACAAGGTGGTGCCCCCTGGCCACCTGTGGTTGATGGGCGACCACCGGGCCGACTCGCTGGACTCACGCGCCCACACCGGCGAGCCCGGCGGTGGCATGGTGCCGATCGACAAGGTGCTCGGGCGGGTGATGCTCGTCGTCTGGCCGCTGGACCGGCTCGGCCGGGTGCCCGACTCGGGCCTGCCCGACGCGCCGACCGGAGCGGCGGCGGGGCACCGGTGACCGTAGGCTCTGACTGCCCGGCGATCGTCGCCGACGGGGACGGAAGGACGACGCCATGACGACCGAGGACGGCCGGCGCTCCGCCGACCTGCCCGTCGAGCCGTCCGCCGCCGCGACCGGCACCCAGCCGAGCGCCGACCCGGCGCCGAGCGCCCGCCCGGCAGCGGTCCGCACCCGCCGGGCCAAGCCGAAGCACAAGTCGTTCCTGCGCGAGCTGCCCGGCATCGTGATCACCGCGCTGGTCATCTCGGTGCTCATCAAGACGTTTCTGGTGCAGGCGTTCTACATCCCGTCCGGGTCGATGGAGAACACCCTGCTGGTCAACGACCGGGTGCTGGTCAACAAGCTGGCCGACAAGCCGGACGAGATCCACCGCGGCGACGTGATCGTGTTCCGCGACCCCGGCGGCTGGCTGAACGGGCCGCAGACGGCCTCCCGCGGCGGCCTGCTGGGCCTGGTCCGGGACGGCCTGGTCTTCGTCGGGCTGGCGCCGGCGGCCGGCGAGGAGGACTTGATCAAGCGGGTCATCGGCGTCGGCGGTGACAAGGTCGTTGGCACTACCACGGGCAAGGTCACGGTCAACGGCGTCCCGCTGGACGAGCCGTACCTGTTCCCCGGCGACAAGCCGTCGGAGGAGGCGTTCTCAGTGACCGTGCCCGCTGGCGAGCTCTGGGTGATGGGCGACCACCGGTCCGTCTCCGAGGACAGCCGCTTCCACACGAAGCAGCCCGGCAAGGGCTTCGTGCCCGTCGACGACGTGATCGGGCGGGCCTTCACCATCGTCTGGCCGCTGGACCGCGCCCGCCTGCTGCACACCCCCGCTACCTTCGACCAGCC
>JAVEDA010000307.1 GCA_030841195.1 Actinomycetota bacterium
TTGTCCAGCCGCCAGACCCCCTTGAGGAGGTCGGACGTTGGTGCACTCCCGGTGAGGAAGTCCGCCTCGGGGTCGCTCGTGGTCGGTCTTGGGTTGGCGGGCGGTGCCGTCTCGCGATCCCCGCCCAGTGTCAGGAACGCCGTGACGCCAACGATGAAGATCAGAACGGCTGCCGCAGCCACCGCGATCACGGTACGGCGGCGACTCCGCTGATGCCGGCTGTCGATCCGCTCGACGACAGCGTCACGCGCATTCCTCAGGTCTGACTCGGTCACTACGACACCTCCTGTGACTGCCGCGATGTCCCGCGCGAGCCGCTCTTCGATACTCATCGGGTCACCTCGATCCGCTGCTGCAAAGCCCGCAATCCCCGATGGGTATGCGCCTTGACCGCTCCTTCGCTGATCTGGAGCAGCTGGGCGGTCTCCGCGACCGAGAGCTCGAGGACGTACCTGCATGCCAGCACCTGGCGCTGGCGTCTGGCCAACGTGCGCATGACCGCCACCAGCGATTCGACCTCGTGGCGACTCACTGTCGTGTCCTCCGGGCTCTCGTGGTGCTCGCGCGCGAGCATCAGAGGCCTCGGGGCGCGTTGGGTGACCTGACGTCGTACCCAGGACCGACTGCCGTTGAGCACGGCCGAGCGGAGGTACGCCTCGGCGGCCTCCGGGTCACGCAGCGACCGCCGATGACGGTGCAGGGCGACGAAGGCGTCCTGGACGACGTCCTCTGCAGCCTCTCGGCTGCCCAGCATGACGACGCCGAGGCGGAGGAGAGCGGCGTAGTGCCGCCGGAACAGCACGTCGACGAGCTCATCGCGTGCGGGCGTCGCCGCATCGCGCCAGCTGCCGACACGCTGCTCACCCATGGAGAGCAACTCCTCCGGTACGGAGTCCGTCATGCCCGAGAGTCGTTCGACCGCCCCTCAGGTTTACACAGGAGCGCCTTGAATTTGGACCAGTTGGACGGAGATCGACGCACAGCCCAGCGACCACGGCGCTGTGCACCCACCTCCAGGCAAGCCAAATCGAACTGTCTTACGCTGCGACGATGGAGCGAACTCCGTTCACGGTGCCCACCGAGTCAGGTGAGCTCTCCGGATGGGTCGCCGGCGAGGGTCCGCGCGTGCTCGCCATTCACGGCGGCCCCGGCATGAACTACGACTATCTGGACGATGCAGTGCTGGAGCTCGCCACCCGGTACCGCGTGGCGACCTTCCAACAACGCGGTCTTGCTCCCTCAACCCTCCGGGGCGAGTTCACGGTGGCCGAGGCAGTGGCCGACATTGCGGATGTGCTGGACGGGCTGGGTTGGGATACCGCCTTCCTGGTGGGCCACTCGTGGGGAGGCCATCTGGTGTTTCATGCCGCTTTCGCCCTCCCCGATCGGCTCGCCGGTGTGTTGTCCGTCGATCCGCTAGGTGCCGTCGGTGACGGCGGAGCGGAAGCGTTCGGGGCCGAGATGCTCGCGCGTGTCCCCGAAGCCGTCCGCGAGCATGCTCGTGTGCTGGACGAGAAGGACATGGCCGGCACGGCGACGCCGGAGGAGCAGCTCGAGGCGTTCTCCCTGTTCTGGGCCTCGTACTTCGCCGATCCCCCCGCCGCTCCGCCGATGCCGCACATCGAGTTCGCCCAGCAGGCGAACCAGCGGCTGTGGGCGGATCTGACAGCCCGTCTCCCCGAGCTCGAGTCGTCGCTTCCGTCGATCACGGTCCCGTTCGGCGTCATCGTCGGCGAGCTGAGCCCGATGCCTCCCAGCGCCGGCACCGAGAGTGCCGAGCGCATCCCTGGGGCGTGGTCGCACGTCGAGCCCGGGGCTGGCCACTTCGTCTGGCACGAAGCGTCGGGCTGCCTCCTTGCTGCGATGGACCGGCTCGTCGCGGGGCCGACCTAGTTCACTGATGGCAGCGTCGGTGTCAGCAAGCAGCGCGACGCCATGCCGACCGTGCGCGCCAGCGCTGCTCGATAGCGGTTGGCCAGCGAGTCGACGTGACGGATGGCCCACATGGTCTCGACGTTGACCCAGGCGACGTCACGAGCCTTGTCGATGTTCCACGAGTTGACGATATGGACCACCGGGTCAAGGTAGGCGTCCACCTCTTGACCGGCTGAGGTGAGGAACGAGCGGCGGACTTTGGACTCGCATGCCGCGAGCAGCTGGTTGACCGCCTCGTAGTCGTGGTGGACCCCCGCGTGCTCCGGCGAGGTGTCGAGTTGTCGGCAGGTCTGGATGACTGCGACGGCAAGGTCGTGCCCGATGTGGGAGTTCATCCCTGCGAGGGCGAACTGGATGGGCAGCACCGCGCGGTCGTGCCGGCGCTCGAACATGGCCGCCCAAGCTCTCGGCACATCGTGGATGCCCGCGTCGTACGCCTCGATCCACAGAGACGCGAACGTCACGTCGAGCTGCTCCATGAACACCGGGTCCACGAAGACGGTGTCACCCTCAAGTCCGGCGGCAACCGCCTCGGTCACGGTCAGGTACATCCGATTGAACACCGCGGCTCCGTCGCCGCGCGGCAACTCGTCGTCGATACGCCGGAGGCGAGCCATGACGTCCTGCACCGATGGACTCTCGGTAGCCATTTCCTCACGGTAGCGCCAAGGCCGTCCGGACCCGAGGGCATCATGGAGCGATGGCCGACATCGTGTACAGCACTCGCCCACTGTCCTCGGACACCTGGGGCGACTTCGCTCGTCTCGTCGAGGCCAACAATGGCGTCTGGGGTGGGTGTTGGTGCATGGGATTCCACCCCGAGGGGCTGAGCAAAGCCAGCACCGCAGCCGGCAACAGAAGGGCCAAGGAAGCACACGTGCGCACCGGGACGGTGCATCAGGTCCTGGTCTTTGCAGGGGACGAGTGCGTCGGTTGGTGCCAGTACGGCTCGCCGGCCGAGCTGCCCAACATCAAGAACCCTGGCGCCTACGCCAAGGAGCTCGTGCAGCTGCCGGACTGGCGGATCGGCTGCATCTTCACCGGCAAGGGCCGCCGAGGGAAGGGTGTCGCCCGAGCTGCCGTCTCAGGCGCGCTGGATGCCATCCGGGCCGCCGGCGGCGGGGTCGTGGAGGCCTACCCCGAGCAGGTCGAGGGCCGCGATCCACAGCAAGGTGCCTACCTGCATACCGGGCCCGAGACCCTGTTCGAGGAGTTCGGCTTCACCCGCGACCGTCAGATCGCCAAGTGGCGCTGGGTCATGCGCCTGAGCCTGGACGTCTGAGAAGGCACCTCGGACTCCTCCTCGAGCCGGGCCACGACGTCGACGGCGAACTCCTCTGCGCCCGAGGCCAGCATCCGGGCAAATGCCCGATACGTGTTAGCCCCGAAGACCATCCGCTGCTCCGCGCCGGTACAAGGCAAGGCGGTGGTCGAGCAGCTCGGGCCCTTGCTTGCCCCAGTAGCCGGT
>JAVEDA010000272.1 GCA_030841195.1 Actinomycetota bacterium
GCTCGATCTAGGGTCGCGGGCATGGTGTTCTTCCAGGTGACCATCGACGCGAACGACCCGGCCTCCCTGGCGCGCTTCTGGGCGCAGGCGCTCGGCTACCAGCCGGCGCCGCCGACCGAGCCGGAGACCACCTGGAACGCGCACTATGGGGCCAGACTCGGCGGCGAGTCGGCGTTCGAGGACCGCATCTTCGACCCGGCCGGGCTGCGGCCACCGATCTGGTTCCAGGAAGTGCCGGAGACGAAGGCCGGCAAGAACCGGATCCACCTGGACCTCTACCCGACCGGTCGCGACAACGCCATGCCGATGGACCGGCGGGTCGAGATCGTGGAGGCGAAGGTCGCGGAGGTGGTCGGACTGGGAGCGACCGTCGAGCGGCGCACGCGGTACGACGACCCGGACGACCCGGTCTACTTCGTGGTCATGCACGACCCGGAGGGCAACGAGTTCTGCGTGAGCTGAGCGCCGGGCGCGCTACCTGGCGGCAACCGAGTCTTCGAGGAGGACCCGCGCCGCGTTCCGGCCGGGGCGGCCGCTGACGCTGCCGCCGGGGTGCGTCGTTGAACCGGTGAGGTAGAGGCCCGGGATCGCGGACGCCAGCTGAGGCCAGCCGGGGATCACTGACCCGTCCGGCCGGACGAAGTGGCCGCCGTGGCAGGGGCCACCGACGTTCGAGGGGCTGCGGGCGGCGAGCGACGTTGGTGTCTCCACGATCATCTGCAGCACGGCGTCGCGCGGTAGGCCGGTGCGGTCGTGGACCAAATCCATCAGCGCCTGGCCGTGCTCCGTGCCTGCGTCGCCATCCCAGTCCCGGCCGTCGGCGCGGGTGTGCGGGGCGGTGGTGAGGATCTTGAACGTGCCGCCGCCGTCGGGCGCCCGGTCGGGATCGACCACGGTGGACGCGACCAGCAGCAGCCAGGGATCCCGGGCATCCGGCTCGCCACGCTCGAATGCCTGCAGCTGGGCGCGCAGCCCCTCGGCAGTCCCGAGGCCGCCGGCGGTCGAGAGCACCGGTCCGTTCGCGGTCGGGAAGGTGATGTCGGACCGCAGCGCGGCGTGCACCGCGAACAGGGACAGCCCGGGCTGCCAGGTGTCGCGAGCCTCGACCAGGTCAGGAGTCGGCTCGGACGTGAGCATCCCCGGCACCGTCGCCAGGTGCGCCGAAGACACCACCGCACGCCGCACACCGATGCGTCGGCCGTCAGCCAACTCGACCGCCGACGCACGCCCGGCCGAGGTGTCGATCCGTGCCACCGGCGACGACGCGACCACCGACGAGCCGTGGTCGACCAGGTGCCGCACCAGCGCCGCCGGCAACGCACCGGAGCCGCCCACCGGCGTGGCCCAGCCGAACTTGATCCGGCCCGACGTGATGGCCGACGGCAGCGCGCCGGTGCCCGGCCGGCGCGGGTCCTGGATGGTCGCGAAACCCAGCCAGATCAGCAGATCCCGCACCACCGGGTGCTCGAACCGCGCGTGCACCACGTCCCACGCCGAGCGCGCGCGCAGGTCGTCGTACTGCTTGGTCGCCTCGTCGTCCAGCGGCGCCTCGCCGGAGCTGAGCCGGGCGTGCGCGGCACCGAGGCCACCGTCCCACTCGCGGATCATCGCCCGCAGCTCGTCGGCGTCCGCCCGCGAGAACCGCGCGACCTCCTCGAGGGTGACGTCCAGGTCACGGTGCACGGTCACCGCGTCACCCGACGGCAGCGGCAGCACGACCGCCGGGTCGGTGAAGACGTACTTCAGCCCGTACGTCGAGAGCAGGCCGAGCTCGTCGTCGCGCATCAGCGGGTTCGACTGGATGAGCACGTGCGCGCTCGAGCACGAGTCGTGCAGGAACCCCGGCAGGGTCAGCTCTTCGGTGACCGTGTTGCCGCCGACGACCTGCTGCGCATCGAGCACGCAGACCTCGAGGCCGGCCTGCGCCAGGTAGGCCGCGCAGATCAGCCCGTTGTGACCGGCGCCGATCACCACGACGTCGACCTCCTCCGGTGGCTCGGCCGCCAGCGGCGTGTAGAGAGGATGGGTCGAGTCATGCAACCGCGGCGTCCCCACAGCAGCCGTCACAGCACCGCACCTCCCCGCAGCAGCCCGGTCGGGAAGGCGTGCAGCGACCGGGCCCCGTCCGCGGTGATCTCGTAGAGCTCACCCGTCTGCACGCCGGCCGCCAGGTCCGGTGTCGCGACGTTCGGCTGCACCACTACGGTCATCCCCTCCACGAGCGGCTCGGCGTGCGGTCCGCTCGGCGCGGCGCGGTGCGACAGCACCGGCGCGAGGTAGCCGCCGCCGAAGCCGTGCACCAGGTCGTCGACCGTCACGAATCCCTTGTCCAGCACGGGGTCCGCGGCCGCGAGCAGGTCAGCGGGCAGCGCCCCCGGTCGTAGCAGGGCGACGATCGCATCGTGCGTCGAGGTCGCCAGCTCGTGCAGTGATTCGTACAACGGCGTCGGCTCGGCATCCACCGTCAACGTCCGTAGCAGCTGCCCCGGCATGTCCTGCCCCCACGCCGTGCTGAGCTCGAACACCACCGCGGAACCGGCCGCCAAGGCTCGCGAGGTCGGCCACTGACCCGGGACGCATCGGTCCGGCGCGTGCATCGAGGTTGCCGCCACGTAGTGGATGTGGTTGGTCGCCCCTGTCCCGCCGTACGACGACTCGACCGCGTTGACGAGATCGAGCTCGGTCGCTCCGGGCACCGCCGCCTCGATCAGCGCGGCCGCCGACCGGTCGGTCAGCCAGGCCGCGTGCCGCAGGTGGTCGAGTTCCTCGGCGCTCTTGACGGCCCGCATCTTGAGGTAGCCCGGGTCCAGCTCGACCACCGTGCCCGCGGCGCGGAGCACCCGGCGTACGGGAGCAGGTGGCGAGCCGATGACACCCACCCGGCGCGCATCGCCGAGCAGCGCCGTCAGGGTCGCCGCCGTGCTCGCACCGGACGACCGCACGTCGCAGTCGCCGGCAACCCGCTCCGCGTTGGGCACGTGGTTGGCGAAGCCCACCAGCAGCACCGGCTGGGCCGCCGGCCGCATCACGACGACCGCCTCGCGGGTCACCGGCCAGCCGGTCAGCCACGGCACCGCGCTGCCCGAGCGGTTCGCCCCGTAGACCACCACCGCGTCCAGGCCGCGCTCGGCCGCACAGTTCTCCACCAGGAGACGGCGCCGGGCGATCTCTGCCGGGGAGAACGGCGGTGGGGACGTCGACGCTGGCCCGGGCTCCGTTGACACGCTCGGAACTGTGCCCGATGCTGCACTCGATTGCAATGGTGCGATCGCGACCCCGCGGAAGGACTCCACATGGACGAGAAGCTCGCCTCGGCGATCTCCCACTGGGGACCGCGGTTCACCACGAACGGCATCACGGTCGCCGACTTCGAGCGGGTCACCGGCGGCCTGGAGCGCTGGAGCGACTGGTGCGCAGCATGGTCGGCCGCCGCCGCCGAGCACGAGGAGCTCGGCCGCACCGCGCTGGCCGACGGGCGCACCCGCAGCGCCGGCGAGCACCTCGCGATGGCCGCGACCTACTTCCACTTCGCCAAGTTCGTCTTCGTTGAGGACTACGAGCAGATGCGCACCGCGCACCAGAACTCGGTGCGCTGTCTCAACGAGGCACTGCCGCACCTGGACCCGCCCGGTCGCCGGGTCGAGGTGCCGTTCGAGGGCGCATCGATGGTCGGCATCCTGCGGCTGCCGGCCGGGACCGGCCCGCACCCCGCCGTCCTGCTCATCCCCGGCCTCGACTCCACCAAGGAGGAGTTCCGCTCGACCGAGAAGACCTTCCTGGACCGGGGCCTGGCCACCTTCAGCGTGGACGGACCCGGCCAGGGCGAGGCGGAGTACGACCTGCCGATCCGCGGCGACTGGAGCGCGCCGGGCCTCGCTCTCCTCGACGCGCTGGCCTCGCAGCCGGAGGTCGACGGCGACCGGCTCGCGGTCTGGGGCGTCAGCCTCGGCGGCTACTACGCGCCCCGGGTGGCGGCGGCCGCCGGTGACCGGATCCGCGCCTGTGTCGCGCTGGCCGGCCCCTACAACTTCGGCGACTGCTGGGACCAGCTGCCCCAGCTCACCCGCGACACCTTCCGGGTGCGCTCGCAGGTGCAGACCGACGACCAGGCGCGGGCCAACGCCTCGACCTTGGACCTGGCCGGGTACGCCGGTCAGATCTCGGCCCCGCTGCTCGTGGTCACCGGCAAGCTGGACCGGCTGATCCCCTGGCAGCACGCCGAGCGGCTGGCCCAGGAGGCCAAGGACGCCGAGCTGCTGCTCCTGCCCGACGGCAACCACGGCTGCATGAACGTCTGGCCCAAGCACCGGCCCTACACCGCCGACTGGCTGGCCGCCCGGCTGTATCCCGGACCCGGCGGTCGGACGGCTTCTTGACACCGGTTGAGCGTGCTGGCTAGCCTGCGACCGCAAACGATTGCAGGCTGGTGCAGCAGGCAGCGGCTGCCCTGCACCGAGACGGTGGGAGCCCCATGAGCGAGACCACGGCAGCGGCACCGGGCGGCGTGACCGCCGCCGGCAGCGTCGGCTGGATCGGCACCGGCCGGATGGGCGCCGCCATGGCCACCCGGTTGGCCAAGGCCGGCGCGGACCTCGCCGTGTGGAACCGCACGCGGTCCAAGGCCGAGCCGCTCGCGGCTCACGGCGCCACCGTTGTCGACTCGATCGCCGACCTGCGCGGCCGCGACGTCGTCTTCACGATGGTCTCGACCTCGGCCGACCTCGAGCAGGTCCTCACCGGTGACGGCGGCCTGATCGCCGACCCCGCGAACGTCCCCGCCGTGGTCGTGGACACCTCCACCGTCTCGACCGAGACCTCAGAGGAGATGCGCGCGGCCTGCGCCGTGGTCGGCACCCAGTTCCTCGCCTCGCCGGTCAGCGGCAACGGCAAGGTCGTGGCCGCCGGCATGCTCACCCTGGTCACCTCGGGCGACGAGGAGACGTTCACCCGGGTCCGCCCGTTGCTCGAGGCCATGGCCAGGCACGTCACGTACGTCGGTGACGGTGACACCGCGCGACTCGCGAAGATCTGCCACAACCTCATGCTCGGCGTCGTCACCCAGTCGTTGGCCGAGATCACGGTGTTGGCCGAACGGGGCGGCATGACCCGGGCGGCGTTCCTGGAGTTCCTCAACAACAGCGTGATGGGCTCGGTGTTCACCCGCTACAAGTCCCCGGCCTTCGTGCACCTCGACTACACCCCCACCTTCACGCCGGTGCTGCTGCGCAAGGACTTCGACCTCGGGCTAGCGGCCGCCCGCCAGCTCGACGTACCGATGCCGATCGCCGCCGCCACCGCCCAGCTGGTGCAGGAGACCGTGAGCAGCGGCCGGGTCGCCGAGGACTTCGCGATCCTGCTCGACCAGCAGGCCGCGGCGTCCGGCCTCGAGCTCAAGCCCGAGGACACGCCCGTGGACGACGGCCTGACCCCGCAGGAGTGAGCCAGAGATGAGCCCGGCCCGCGACCCCGCCCCCCCGCTGCCCGCCCCCGGGCACATGGGGGTCGACTACGAGCAGCGGGTCGACTTCGACCGGTTGCGGCACTACCGCCTCGGCCGCGCCACGGAGGCGCTCGAAGGCAGCGAGTGCGGGGCGTTCCTGCTCTTCGACTTCTACAACATCCGCTACACCACGCACACCTGGATCGGCGGTGCGCTCGGCGACAAGATGATCCGCTACGCGCTGCTGGTCCGCGGCAAGGAGCCGGTGCTGTGGGACTTCGGCTCGGCGGTGAAGCACCACAAGAAGTACTCCCCGTGGGTGCCCGAGGAGAACTACCGGGCCGGCTTCCTCGGCTTCCGCGGCGCCGTGGCGCCGTCGGTCGGGCTGATGGCCGCCGCCGTCGCCGAGATCAAGTCGATGCTCGTCGAGGCCGGGGTCGCGGACCTGCCCGTCGGCGTCGACATCGTCGAGCCGCCGTTCCTGTTCGAGATGCAGCGGCAAGGGCTCACCGTCATCGACGCCCAGCAGCTCATGCTCGATGCGCGCTGCATCAAGTCACCCGACGAGATCATGCTGCTCAACCAGGCGGCCG
>JAVEDA010000331.1 GCA_030841195.1 Actinomycetota bacterium
ACGCCGTCCGGGACTGGCTGGTCGCGCACCTGCCGGCCGAGGCCGCGCCCGCGGTGGTGCACGGCGACGCCAAGCTGGACAACGTGGTCGTCGGCCCGGGCGAGACGCCGGCCGTCGCCGCGGTGCTCGACTGGGAGATGGCCACCGTCGGCGACCCGCGCGCCGACCTCGGCTACCTGCTGTCCTTCTGGCCCGACCCCGATGCCGCCCACCCGCTGGCCCGGCTGGTCACCGCCGGCGCCGGCTTCCCGTCCCGGGACGAGCTGGTCGCCACCTGGGAGCAGGGAACCGGCCGGACGGCCGGCGACCTGACCTGGTTCGTCACGCTGGCGATCTGGAAGCTCGCGGTTCTGCTCGAGGCCTCCTACCACCGGCACCTCGCCGGCACCACCGACGACCCGTTCTTCGCCACCCTGGCCGACGGCGTGCCGGCTCTGCTCGCGCATGCCCGGGACACCTGCCGTGGCTGAGCTGCGCGCGCTGGTCGTCGACTGGGGCGGGGTCCTCACCGAGCCGCTGGAGGGCGCGATCCGTGCCTGGGCCGCAGTCGACGGGGTCGACTTCGACCACTACGTCTCGGTGATGCGCGAGTGGCTGGGCGTCCAGCAGGGCGAGCTGGCCGCCGACAACCCGGTGGCCGCGCTGGAACGCGGCGAGATCGAGGTGCCCCACTTCGAGGAGCAGCTGGCCGCCCGGTTGACCGAGGTGACCGGACACCCGATCGAGCCCGTCGGCCTGCTGCAGCGGATGTTCGACAACTTCGAGCACGCGCCGGCCATGTCGGCGCTGGTGCTGCGCGCCAAGCGAGCCGGGCTGCGCACCGGGCTGCTGTCCAACTCGTGGGGCAACGAGTACCCGCGCGAGGGCTGGGACCAGATGTTCGACGCGGTCGTCATCTCCGGCGAGGTGGGCATGCGCAAGCCGGAGCCGGAGATCTACCGGCACGTGCTGGAGCTGCTGGGCGTCCGCCCGGAGGAGACCGTGTTCGTCGACGACCTGCAGCCGAACCTCGGTGCCGCCGAAGCGATGGGCATCGTGACGGTGCACCACACGTCGTACGACGAGACCGCTACGACGTTGGAGGGACTCTTCGGCGTTCCGCTGCGCGGCTGAGCCGCCGATCCCCTACGCTCTGCTGCGCCGTGCCACACCGGACCCCCGGGGGGACCGCATGATTCGCTTCCTGCCCTTCGCGCTCGAGCTGTTCCTGGTCGTCTTCTGCCTGATCGACTGCATCCAGAGCGACGAGGGCTCGATCCGGAACCTCGGCAAGGTCTGGTGGGTGCTGCTCATCCTGTTCTTCCCGCTGATCGGCGCCGTCGCCTGGCTGGTCGCGGGCCGGCCGCTGCCGGGGCCGCGCCGGCAGGTCCCGTGGCCGTCGACGCGGACCGCCGGCTTCCCGGAGTACGAGCGGCCGCGCCAGTCGCTGGCACCCGACGACGACCCGGAGTTCCTGGCCCAGATGCGCAAGGGCAACGCCGAGCAGGAGGAGCTGCTCCGGAAGTGGGAGGACGACCTCCGCCGCCGCGAGCGCGACCTCGGCAAGGACGACGAGCCGCCGCCTCCGTCCACGTCCGCGACCTGACCGGCGCTAGGACGCGAACAGCAGGGTGAGCCCGCCCACGGTGTAGGCCACCATCGCCACCAGCATCGGCAGCTGCCCGAGCACCGCGTTGCGCCGCGGGAGTAGCGCGATCGCGCGGTCGTGGGCGAGCACGACGCCGAGGATGTGGCCGGCCACGACCGAGCAGACCTGCAGCGTCGCCACCAGCGTCGGGTCGGCCAGCCTCGAGTCGATGCCGCGCCCGCCGGTGCCCAGCCAGTTCGACCCGTTGCCCAACGGGTCGGAGAGCTGGATGACGGTCTGCTGGCCGATGATCACCAGCAGGGACCAGTAGTGCGCAAGGACGTAGCCGATGACGATGGGCACCAGCGTGTGCGCGAACTCCGCGACCGCGCGGGAAGGCGGCAGTCCGGCCCCGCGCCCGCTCAACGAGGCTGCGCCCGCGAACAGACCGATCACGAGGGCCACGGAGGCAAGCAGCGCCAGCGTCTCCAGCCAGCGCGGGTTCCACGAGCTCTCCTGCACCCGCACGACCCACCAGGGCGAGCTGGAGAACGAGTCGTAGGCGGTGGTGCCCAGCAGCACCCCGACGACCGCGAACAAGCCCGGGGCGACCGGCGTACCCGCAACGCCGGACAGCGGGTCGCGCAGCACCAGCTGGCCGTCGGCCGGCCGTCGCCCGAGCGGTGAGAGCCGGCCGGCCAGCGAGGAGAACACCTCGAAGCCGTCGGCCCGGCCGAACCAGCGCGACCCGTAGTAGGTCGCGCCGAGCAGGTTCACGGCGAGGTAGAAGGCGAAGAACGTGCGCAGCACGCGCAGCGAGGTGTTCTCCGGCGCCACCAGCTCCAGCCAGACGAACGCCAGCAGTGACAGCGCGGCCGGGTAGTAGCCGAGCCACCTCGGGTAGAGCGCGAGCCCCTTCTCCGGCTTGGTCCGCAGCAGCATCGACAGGACCCAGTGCACGCCGCGCAGCGGGTTCACCAGCCGCCACACCGGCCCGAGGAGCACCGACAGCAGCGGCACCCCGACCCAGAACAGGACGTACACCGTGCCCGCCGTCGGGTTCAGCGCGTCGTCGCGGCCCAGGGTCGCGGCCATCACGACGTACGCCGCCATCACCAGCCCGAGCACGCGGAGCCCGGTCCGCAGCGGCCTGGCGTCGAGCACCCGCTGCACACCCGCGGGGAGCGGCCAGCCCGCCTCGCGCGGGCGCAGCCGGGGTTCGCGCCACAGCACGCCCAGCGCCAGGAACGACACGAGTAGTGCGACGACCGCGCCGATCACGGCGTAGTGCAACGGGATCGGGAGGTCCTCGCGGCTTCCCAGCCCGTGCGCCAGGACCGCGCCGGAGCCCGTCATGCCATCAGCCGGTCAGCGGACCTCGAGCTGCAGCAGCTCGAGCTCGGTCTCGTGCGTCTCGACCTCGAAGAGGCCCGGTTGGTCCGCGGTGAGCTCGACGGTGGTGGTGTGGCCGGCCTCCAGCGGCTCCTCGACGTCGAAGCCGTGCACGTGCAGCACGTCGTCCACGTCGCTGGTCACCTGCAGGCGCACGGTGGCGCCCTGCGTCACGTCGACCCGGTGCGGCTTCGGTGCGACCTTCCCGTCCTGCACCGACACGTTGACCTCGACCACGGGCGACGCGGGGTTGGGCTCCCCGCTGGCGATCCCTGCGCTCTTCGAGCCGCCGGTGATGGTGGAGCTGTCGGCGGTCGTGGCCGAGTCGCTGCCGGACGCGCAGGCGGCAAGGAGCAACAGCACGGCGACACCCAGCCCCGGCAGTGTTCGTCGGTGCATGTGGCCAGGATGTCATGGCGTGCCACGATGGCCTGGTGCCCGACCGGTTGAGCTCCCTCGACGTCTCGTTCCTGTACTTCGAGGAGCCGACCACGCCGATGCACGTCGGCAGCGTGGCCGTCTTCCAGGAACCGGACAGCGGCTTCGACCACGACCGGCTGGTCCGGCTGATCTCCAACCGGATCGCGTTCGTGCCCCGCTACCGGCAGCGGATCCGCTGGGTCCCCGGCCGGCTCGCCAACCCGGTCTGGGTGGACGACGAGGACTTCGACATCTCCTACCACGTACGCCGGTCGGCGCTGCCTCGTCCGGGCACCGACGCCCAGCTGGCCGAGCTCGTCGCGCGGGTGCAGAGTCGCTCGCTGGACCGGTCCCGGCCGCTCTGGGAGATGTACCTCGTCGAGGGGCTCTCGGACGGCCGCTTCGCCATCATCAGCAAGACGCACCACGCCATGGTCGACGGGATGGGCGCGGTCGACATCGGCCAGGTCATCCTCGACACCAGCCCGGACCC
>JAVEDA010000339.1 GCA_030841195.1 Actinomycetota bacterium
ACGTGCTGCTGGCGATGGGCGTGCCCGAGGCGCTGGCCCGTGGGTCGCTGCGGTTCTCCCTCGGGCACACCTCCACCCAGGCCGACGTCGACGCCGTCGCCGAGGCGATCGGCCCGGTGGTCGAGCGAGCCCGGCGGGCCGGCCAGAACGGCGTACGGGGATGAGGGTGCTGGCGGCCATGTCCGGGGGCGTGGACTCCGCGGTCGCGGCCGCCCGCGCCGCGGAGGCCGGCCACGACGTCACCGGCGTGCACCTGGCCCTGTCCAGCAACCCGGCGTCGTTCCGGTCCGGTGCCCGCGGCTGCTGCACCCTGGAGGACGCCCGGGACGCCCGGCGGGCAGCCGACGTCATCGGGATCCCGTTCTACGTCTGGGACCTGGCCGAGCGGTTCCGCCAGGACGTGGTCGACGACTTCGTGGCGGAGTACGCCGCGGGCCGCACGCCGAACCCGTGCCTGCGCTGCAACGAGAAGATCAAGTTCTCTGCGGTGCTCGACAAGGCGCTCGCGCTGGACTTCGACTCGGTCTGCACCGGCCACTACGCCCGGGTCGAGGACGGCCGCCTGCTCCGGGCCGTCGACGAGACCAAGGACCAGTCCTACGTGCTGGGGGTGCTCACCGAGCGGCAGGTGGCGCACGCGATGTTCCCGCTGGGGGACACCCGCAAGACCGACGTCCGGCGCGAGGCCGAGCAGCGAGGCCTGGCCGTGGCCGCCAAGCCGGACAGCCACGACATCTGCTTCATCGCCGACGGCGACACCGCGGGGTTCCTGCAGCGCTCGCTCGGCAGCGAGCCCGGCCCGGTGGTCGACACCGATGGCGTCCAGGTCGGCGAGCACGACGGTGCCTACGCCTTCACCGTCGGCCAGCGCAAGGGGCTGCGGATCGGTCGGCCGGCCCCGGACGGACTGCCGCGCTACGTGCTCGACGTGTCCCCGGTGACCCGCACCGTCACCGTCGGCACCGCCGAGCAGCTCGACGTCGGGCGCCTGGTCGGTGTCCGGCCGGTCTGGACCGGGCCGCCCCCCGGCGTACCGACGGCATGTCTCGCGCAGGTCCGCGCCCATGGTGACCCGGTGGCAGCCACGGCGTGGTGCGAGGGGGACACCCTGGTGGTCGAGCTGGTCGAGCCGCTGCGCGGCGTCGCGCCCGGCCAGGCCGTGGTGCTGTACGACGGTGACGCGGTGCTCGGGTCTGCCACCATCGACGCCACGACGGCGATGCCCCCGATGCCCGCAACCATCTGACCGGGGAGGGAGGGGCCGTGCGGCTCGGTGCCCACCTGCCGCTGGCCGACGATGCTGACCTCCCTTGCGGCCCTCGCTCAGGGCTCGGTGATCAGCGGCCTCGGCCCGGGGTCGAGCCGGGTCGACCTCGAGGCCGTCGGCGTCCCGTACGACGAGCGATGGGCCCGGTTCGACGAGGCCCTCCGAGTGGTCCGCGCGCTGGTCCACGGCGAGCCCACCGGACCCACCCGGTTCTCCTCGGTCGATGGCGTCGGTCGCGGACGGCTGGTTCGCCTCGGCGTACAACGCCACCCCGGAGCAGTACGCCGCGGCCCGGGCCCGGCTGGACGAGCACCTGCGGACCGCCGGTCGGGAGCCCGACGCGTTCCCCGATGCGGTGGCGACCACCTGGCTCTACCTGACCGAGAGCCGGCGGGAGTCCGAGCGGGTGCTCGGCGAGGTGCTGGCTCCCACTCTCGGCCGTGACCCCGAGCAGCTCGCCCACCTGCCGGTCGGCAGCCCCGAGCACTGTGCCGACGCGCTGGCCGCCTACGCGGCCGCCGGTGCGCGGGAGCTGCTGGTCTGGCCGGTGCGGGACGGCGTCGCCCAGCTGGAGCGCTGCGCGGCCGTGGCGTCGGCCGCGGGGTCCGGCTGGCTACGGTGAGCCCGTGACCTTCACCGACCTGCTGGAGACCGTGGTGCAGCACGCGACCCGCAACGTGACCGACGGCGGCGGCCCGTTCGCGGCCGCGGTGGTGCGCGAGGGTCACGTGGTGGCCGAGGGCGTCAACCGGGTCACCCGCGACCTGGACCCGACCGCGCACGCCGAGGTCGTGGCGATCCGGGCCGCCTGCCAGGCACTGGGGGACCACGTGCTCAGCGGGTGCCTGTTGGTCTCCTCCTGCGAGCCGTGCCCGCTGTGCCTGTCGGCCGCGCTCTGGGCCCGGGTCGACCGGGTCGTCTATGCCGCCGACCGCGACGACGCGGCCAGGGGCGGCTTCGACGACCGGGCCTTCTACGCGCTGTTCGACCGGCCCCGGGACACCTGGGACCTGCGGGTCGAGCAGCACCGGGTCGACTCGGCCCGAGAGCCGTTCGACGCGTGGCTGGCCAGCCCCGACCGGGTCGACTACTGAGGTGCCCGTGACCCTCTGGCGCCCGGCGTCCGGCAGCGCGACCGGTGTCGGCTCGCTGCCCGGTACCGAGCCGCGCGAGGCTGCCGCCCTGGTGACGGGCGAGCTGCCCGACCTGCCGCACCTGCCCGAGCTGCCCGGCCGCGGCCCCGGCGCCGACATGCTCGGCCGGGCCGGGGCGCTGCTGGTGGACCTGCACGTCGACCTCCAGCCGTCCGGGTGGCGGTTGGTCGACCGGGCCGGCATGGACGAGCGGCGGGCCCGCAGCTACCTCGGCCAGGACCTCGACGAGCTCGAGTCGCACGCCGACGGCTTCGTCGGCCCGGTCAAGGTGCAGGTCTGCGGCCCGTGGACGGCGGCGGCAGCGCTGCAGCTGCCCCGGGGCGAGCCGGTGCTCAAGGACCCCTCGGCGGTCCGGGACCTGGTGGCCTCGCTCACCGAGGGCCTGCTGCTGCACCTCCGGGACCTGCGCGCCCGGCTCCCTGGTGCGGAGCCCGTGCTCCAGCTGGACGAGCCGTCGCTGCCGGCGGTGATCGCCGGCGCGGTGCGCTCCTCCTCCGGTGCCACCACCGTCGCGCCCGTCAAGGAGACCGACGCCGAGGACGTGCTGAGCGCCCTCGTCGCCGCGGTGGGCGTCCCCGTCGTCGTGCACTGCTGCGCCGCCCGGCCGCCGGTGGCGCTGGCGCGCCGCGCCGGCGCGGCCGGAGTCTCGGTCGACCTCACCCTGCTGGGCCAGGACATGGACGACGAGCTCGGCGAGGCAGTCGAGTCGGGGCTCGTCCTGCTCGCCGGCCTGGTGCCGTCGGTGGCCGGCGGCCGGGGCTCGATGTCGGGCGTCGGGGCTACGGTCGAGCCGGTCCGCCAGCTCTGGGCGCGGCTCGGTCTCGACCAGCAGCGGCTCGTCGACCAGGTGGTCGTCACTCCCACCTGCGGGCTGGCCGGGGCGTCGCCGCCGCATGCCCGGGCCGCACTGACCCTGGCCCGGGAGGCGGCTCGGGCACTGACGGAGATGGAGGTCCCGTGACCGACGCCAGGCACCGGCACGCCGAGCTGGTCGAGCAGGTCGACCGGGCCCGGTTCGACTACTTCGTGCAGGACTCGCCGACGCTGGCCGACGGTGCCTACGACCGGATGATGCGCGAGCTGCAGGAGATCGAGGAGGCCAACCCGGACCTGCGGACGCCGGACTCGCCGACCCAGACCGTCGGCGGGACCTTCTCCACCGAGTTCACGGCGGTCGACCACCTCGAGCGGATGATGAGCCTGGACAACGCCTTCTCCGCCGAGGAGCTGGCGGCCTGGGCCGACCGGGTGGAGCGGGACCGCGGCACCGCCGCCGTGCACTACCTGTGCGAGATCAAGGTCGACGGCGTCGCGATCAACCTCCTTTACGAGAAGGGCCGGCTGACCCGGGCGCTGACCCGCGGCAACGGCACCACCGGCGAGGATGTCACCCTCAACATCCGCACCCTCGACAACGTCCCCGATCGCCTCACCGGCAAGGACGTGCCGGCCCTGCTCGAGGTGCGCGGCGAGGTGTACTTCCCGGTGGCGGGCTTCGCCGACCTCAACGCCGCGCTGGTCGAGGCCGGCAAGGCGCCGTTCGCCAACCCGCGCAACGCCGCCGCCGGGTCGTTGCGGCAGAAGGACCCCCGCGTCACCGCGAGCCGGCCGCTGACGATGGTGGTGCACGGCGTCGGCGCCCGCGAGGGCTTCACGGCGGCTCGGCAGTCCGAGGCCTACGACGCCCTGCGCGCGCTCGGCCTGCCGGTCAGCGACCGGTTCCGGGTCGTCGACGACCTGGCCGGCGTGCTGGACTACGTCGACTACTACGGCGAGCACCGGCACGACGTCGAGCACGAGATCGACGGCGTGGTGGTCAAGGTCGACGAGGTGTCGGTGCAGCGCCGGCTGGGCTCCACCTCGCGGGCACCCCGCTGGGCGATCGCGTTCAAGTACCCGCCCGAAGAGGTGACGACGACGCTGCTCGACATCCGGGTCAACGTCGGGCGCACCGGCCGGGTGACGCCGTACGGCGTGATGGAGCCGGTCTTCGTCAGCGGGTCGACCGTCGAGCAGGCGACGCTGCACAACGCGTCCGAGGTCGAGCGCAAGGGGGTGCTGATCGGGGACTCGGTGGTGCTGCGCAAGGCGGGCGACGTGATCCCCGAGATCGTCGGGCCGGTCATCGCGCTGCGCGACGAGTCGAAGGTCCGCGCCTTCGTGATGCCGACCGAGTGCCCGGCGTGCGGGACGCCGCTGAAGCCGGAGAAGGAGGGCGACGCCGACATCCGCTGCCCGAACAGCCGGTCCTGCCCGGCCCAGCTGCGCGAGCGGTTGTTCCACCTGGCCGGCCGAGGGGCGTTCGACATCGATGTGCTCGGCTACGAGGCCGCGGTCGCCCTGCTCGACGCCGGCGTCGTGCAGGACGAGGGTGACGTCTTCGACCTCGACGAGGACAAGCTGCTGCGGGCCCCGCTGTTCCGGCTCAAGGACGGCGGGCTGACCGCAAACGCCACCAAGCTGCTGGCCGCGATCGCCGCCGCCAAGGAGCGGCCGCTCTGGCGGGTCCTGGTCGCCCTGTCCGTCCGGCACGTCGGTCCCACGGCCGCCCAGGCGCTGGCCCGCGAGCTGCGGTCGGTCGACGCCGTCTTCGCCGCGGACGCCGACCGGCTGGCCGGCGTGGACGGGGTCGGACCCGTGATCGCCGACGCGCTGCGCGAGTGGTGGGAGGTCGACTGGCACCGGGCGATCGTCGACAAGTGGCGCAAGGCCGGCGTCCGGCTGGTCGAGGACGCGGAGGACGAGGGACCCCGACCGCTCGAGGGGCTCAGCATCGTCGTGACCGGCTCGCTGGAGGGCTTCTCCCGCGACGGGGCCAGGGAGGCCGTCCAGTCGCTGGGCGGCAAGGTGTCCGGCTCGGTCTCGAAGAAGACCGACTTCGTGGTGGTCGGCGAGAGCCCGGGCACAAAGCTGGACAAGGCGGTGCAGCTCGGGCGCCCGGTCCTGGACGAGGCCGGGTTCCGGGTCCTGCTGGAGCAGGGGCCGGACGCCGCGCGTGCTGCCGCCCGCCCGGCGGCGGACGCACCGGCCTGACCCCGGGCGGTCCGGGCTACAGGAACGGCCCGGGAGCGCCGAAAGATCGGGAGACGGTGCGGGGGTGCCGTAACGGGACCAGTTGCGGCATGGGAGGCGTGGTGGCGGAGCCCGGCAACGGCTCCCGCCGGCCTGTCGCGGGTGCCGTGGGCGGCTGGTGGTTCTGGGCCTGGGTCGCCTTCTGCGGGCTGCTCGCCGTGCTCCTGCTCGGCCTGTCGGTGAGCCGCCTGACCGCGGACGAGGCCGTCGCGCTGGGGGCACCGTTCGCGCTGATCGCCGGCCTGGTGCTGATCGCCGAGCTGCGCCCGGTGGTGACCGCCGGGGCCTACGACCCGCAGGGCGTCACGATCTCGACCGCGTTCGTGTTCGCGATCCTCTTCTACTGGGGGCCCTGGCCCGCGCTGCTGGTGCACGGCCTCGGCGTGGTGCTGGGCGAGATCGCCAAGCGCAAGCCGGTGTGGAAGATCGTGTTCAACACCGGTCAGTACGTCGGGAGCCTGGCCGTGTCGGCGCTGATCCTGTGGCTGGCCGGCCTGCGGCCCACGCCCACTCACCCGTCCGGCGACATCGACGCGCACACGCTGCTCGTGATGGCCGTCTCCTGGGCGGCGTACTTCCTGATGAACCTGGCGATGGTCGCCACCGCGATCTCGCTGCGGACCGGCACCCGCTGGTGGGACGACTTCGTCGACGACATCGACTACTACGCCATCACGACCTTCGCCGTGCTGGCGCTGTCGCCCGTGGTCGTCGTCGTGACCAAGGCGTCCTGGGGCCTGATCCCGCTGCTGCTGCTGCCGCTGTTCCTCGTCTACAAGACCGCGTCCATCTCGCTGGAGAAGGAACACGCGGCCATGCACGACGCCCTGACCGGGCTGGCCAACCGCAAGCGACTGATCGAGATGATGGCCCTGGCCGGTGAGGAGGCCGGGCGCACCGGCGGTGCGGTCGCCCTCTGCCTGCTCGACCTGGACCGGTTCAAGGAGATCAACGACACGCTGGGGCACCACACCGGCGACCGGCTGCTCGAGATCGCCGCCAACCGGCTGGCCCGGGCGGTGCGACCTGAAGACACTGTCGCCCGGCTCGGTGGCGACGAGTTCGCCGTGCTGCTCACCGACGTGAAGGGTCCGGCCGACGCGCTGGAGGCTGCGGAGCGGATCCGCGGGCTGCTCAGCGAGCCGTTTCACCTCGACGGCATGGCCCTGCAGGTGGAGACGAGCATCGGCGTGGCCCTGCACCCGGAGCACACCGACTCGGTCCCGCGCCTGCTGCAGCTGGCCGACGTCGCGATGTACCAGGCCAAGGAGGAGCGCACCGGCGTCGAGCTCTACCGCCAGGAGCGCGACATCCACACGCCGGACCGCCTGGACCTGCTCGGGTCGGTGCGCCGGGCGATCGAGAACGACGAGCTCGAGATGCACTTCCAGCCGGCGGTCTCGGTGCCGGCCGGCCGCCCCGTCGGCGTCGAGGCGCTGGTCCGCTGGAACCATCCCGAGCGTGGGCTGATCTTCCCGGACGTCTTCCTCGACCTGGTCGAGCAGTCCGGCCTGATGCGCCAGCTCACCCACCTGGTGCTCGCCAAGTCGCTGGCCCGCGCGGCCCAGTGGTGGCACGCCGGCATCGAGGTGCCGGTGGCCGTCAACGTCTCGGTCCGTGACCTGTCCGACGCGAAGTTCGCCGACGTCGTGGCCGGCCTGCTCCGCGAGCACGACCTGCCGGCCCAGGCCCTCAAGCTGGAGATCACCGAGCACGTGCTGATGGCCGACCCGGGCCGGATGACCCACGCGCTGGAGTCGATCGGGCGCCTCGGGGTCGACCTGAGCCTGGACGACTTCGGCACCGGCTACTCGTCCCTGGTGCACCTGAAGCGGCTGCCGGTGTCGGAGCTCAAGGTGGACCGCTCGTTCGTGCAGCGGATGACCTCGGACCCCGACGACGCCGCGATCGTCCGCTCCATCGTCGACCTGGGCCACTCGCTGGGGCTGCGCGTCGTGGCCGAGGGGGTCGAGACGATCGAGAGCTGGCACGCCCTGGAGGCCCTCGGCTGCGACCTGGCCCAGGGCTACCTGATCAGCCGGCCGGTGCCCGGCGACGAGGTCATCCGGTGGCTGGCCGCGCACGTCGCGACCGGCGACGCGGCAGGCAACGCGATGCAGCCGGTGCATCCGGCGCCGGAGGCGGTCGCGGCCCGCCCCTAGGATGGTCGGGCCGTCGGACCCGGCGGCCCGCACACCGAGGAGTCCCCGCCGCATGAGCCAGATCACCCGCGACGAGGTGGCCCACCTGGCCCGGCTCGCCCGCCTCGCCCTCGACGAGGACGAGCTCGACCGCTTCGGCGGCGAGCTCGATGCCATCGTCTCGGCGATCTCGCGGATCGGTGACCTGGACACGGCCGACGTCCCGCCGACCTCCCACGCGCTGCCGCTGACCAACGTCACCCGCCCGGACGAGGTGCGTCCGGGGCTGACCCAGCAGCAGGCGCTGTCGGGCGCGCCCGCGCACGAGGACGGCCGCTTCCGGGTGCCGCGGATCCTCGGCGAGGAGGCGTGACCGCCGCATGAGCGACCTGATCCGCCTCACCGCAGCCGAGACCGCGGCTGCAGTCGCGAGTGGGGAGACCAGCGCCGTCGACGTGCTCGAGGCTCACCTGTCCCGGATCGCGGCGGTGGATCCGGCTGTGCACGCGTTCCTGCACGTCGACGCGGACGGTGCCCGCGAGGCGGCCCGGCGGGTCGACGCCCGGCTCGGCGCGGGGGAGCAGCTGGGCCCGCTCGCCGGGGTTCCGATCGC
Organism: Actinomycetota bacterium; assembly: GCA_030841195.1. GTDB lineage: Bacteria > Actinomycetota > Actinomycetes > JACCUZ01 > JACCUZ01 > JAVEDA01. The sequence goes on from JAVEDA010000339.1 coordinate 8,248, forward strand.
GCTCAAGGACGTGCTCGCGACGGAGGGCGTGCCCACGACGTGCGGCTCCCGCATCCTCGAGGGCTGGCGACCGCCGTACGACGCGACCGTGGTGCGCCGGCTGCGCGAGGGCGGCGTGGTGCCGCTCGGCAAGACGAACATGGACGAGTTCGCGATGGGCAGCT
>JAVEDA010000351.1 GCA_030841195.1 Actinomycetota bacterium
TACCGCACCCTCGAGCTGCTCGAGGAGCTCGGCCTGGTCACCCACGCCCACCTGGGTCACGGGGCGCCGACCTACCACGCGGCCGACAGCGGCGCCCACCTGCACCTGGTCTGCCGGGACTGCGGCGTCATCATCGAGACCGAGGTCGAGATGGCCGACGCGCTAGTCGTGCGGTTGGCCGAGCAGCACGGCTTCCAGACCGACGTGGCCCACTTCGCGATCTACGGCCGCTGCCGGGACTGCACGACATGACCAGCCCTCTGCTGTCGCGTCCGGGTGCCGTGCCGGCCGACCCGCCCGACGCCGGCGTGGCCGCGCACTACGGCGACCCGTTCCGCGAGCAGCGCGCCCTGGTCGCCGGCGAGGCCTCGGTCGACCTGTCGCACCGCCCGGTGGTCCGGGTCAGCGGGCCGGACCGGCTCACCTGGCTGCACTCGCTGACCTCGCAGCACGTCGAGCACCTCGAGCCCGGCGTGCCGACGGAGGCGTTGCTGCTGTCGCCGCACGGCCATGTCGAGCACGCGCTCTACCTGGTCGACGACGGGCAGGCGGTCTGGGCCCACGTCGAGCCCGGCACCGCTGGGGCGCTGGTGGAGTTCCTGGACCGGATGCGGTTCTGGTCGAAGGTCGAGGTCGAGGACCTCTCCACGTCGTACGCCGTGGTGCTGACGCCGACGGCCGTGCCCCGCGAGCCCAGCGTGCCGGTGCGGACGGTGGCCCATGGCGTCGAGTCGTTCGTGGCCCGCGACGACGTCGCCTCGGTGCTGGCCGGGCCGGTGGCCGGAGTGTGGGCGCTCGAGGCGCTGCGGATCGCGGACGGCCGGCCGCGGCTCGGGCTGGAGACCGACCACCGGACCATCCCGCACGAGCTGGGCTGGCTGGAGACCGCGGTGCACCTGGACAAGGGCTGCTACCGCGGCCAGGAGACGGTGGCCCGGGTGCACAACCTGGGCCGGCCGCCGCGGCGGCTGGTGCTGCTGCACCTGGACGGCAGCGAGTCGGTGCTGCCCGAGCACGGCGAACCGGTGCTGCTCGGCGACCGGACTGTCGGCAGCGTCACGTCCGCGGCCCGGCACTACGAGCTGGGGCCGATCGCGCTCGCGCTGGTCAAGCGGTCGACACCGGCCGAGGAGACCCTGGTGACCGCCGGCATCGCCGCCGCCCAGGAGCTCCTCGTCCCCGCCTGATCGGGGTTCCTGTTCGACCACGTATGGCAGGCGTGTCGGTACCTCGCCAGGTGGGTGCGCCTCGCAAGGTACCCATAGGCCTCGCAAAGCTGCGGTCGGTCAGATCTCCAGGACCAGGGTGACCGGACCGTCGTTGACGAGGGCTAGCTGCATGTCGGCGCCGAATGCACCGGTCTCGACGTGCGCGCCCCGCGCGCGCAGGGTGGCGACCAGGTGCTCGACCAGCGGCTCGGCGACCGGGCCGGGTGCGGCCGCGTTCCAGGTCGGCCGGCGGCCCTTGCGGGTGTCGCCGTAGAGCGTGAACTGGCTGACCACCAGTAGCGGTGCGCCCGTCTCGGCCGCCGACCGCTCGCCGGCCAGGATCCGCAGCTCATGCACCTTCGCGGCCATCCGCTCCGCGATCGCCTCGGTGTCGTCGTGGGTCACGCCGACCAGCACGCACAGGCCAGGCGCGTCGAGCCGGCCGACGACCTCGCCGGCTACCCGGACGCTGGCCTCGCTGACCCGCTGCACTACTGCGCGCACCCGGTCATGCTCCCGTGGCCCGATCATGAGACGGCACACCGGCCCCGGTCCAGCGGGTCGTCTCAAGATCCACGAGAAGGCGGACGGCTCAGCCGCGGCCGAAGAGACCCTTGCGCTTCTTCTTCGGGTCGGCTGCCTGCGTGGGGCGGGGCGCCGTCGGAGGACGGGGTGCCGAGTCGTCGTCGGCGCTGAAGCCAAGGCTGGACAGCTCGCGCAGCAGCATCGCCGTGTCGGCGTGGTCGCGCGCGACCATCGGGGCCGGCCCGTCGTCGCGCACCTCGGGCTCCTCGACGGCTGCGGCGACCGGCTCGGGCTCCGGAGCCGGGGCCGGTGTTCGCGACTTGGCAGGAGCCTCCCGGTTCAGCTCGGTGAGGAGGCTGGACGCGTGCGAGGCCGACGCCCCGGCGTTGTCGTCCCGCGGCGCGGGAATGCTGGCCCTGGCGGCTTCCTGCTCGGCGGCGAGGCGGGCGGCTTCCTGCTCGGCGGCGAGGCGGGCGGCTTCTTGCTCGGCGGCGAGGCGGGCAGCTTCTTGCTCGGCGGCCGCCTGCTCGGCAGCCGCCTGCTCGGCGGCTTCCTGCTCGGCGGCGACGCGGGCGGCTTCCTGCTCCGCGGCCTCGTGTTCGGCAGCCTCGTGCTCCGCGGCGATCCGTGCGGCCTCCGCCGCGGCGATCTGCTCCGCGGCCTCGGCAGCCTGCCGGTCGGTCTCGGCCCGGTCCTGACGCTCGGCCTCCTCGCGGGCGATGCGCTCGGCGGCTTGCCGAACCTCGGCCTCGGCCGCGTCCCGAGCCCGTCGCTCCGCCTCTTCCGCGAGCTCGCGTTCGGCCTGCTCGCGGGCGGCCTGCAGCTCCGCCTCGACCCTGGCTGCCTCCTCGACCCGGGCAGCCTCCTCGGCCGCTCGCTCGGACAGCCACAGCTCGTGGTCCGCCCACGCGTCGTTCTCGGCGGTGGCCCGCTCGGCAGCCACCTGCTCGGCGGTCCAGACCGCGTGGTCGGCCCAGGCGGACTCCTCCGCGGCTGCCCGCGCGGCGGCGAGCCAGTCAGCGTGGTCGGCCCAGGCAGACTCCTCAGCGGCGGTGCGTTCGGCGGCAAGCCAGGCGGCGTGGTCGGCCCAGGCCGGCTCCTCCGCCACAGCGCGCTCGGCGGCCAGGTGATTGGCGTGCTCGGCCCACGCCAGCTCCTCCGCGGCGGCCCGGTCGGGTCGGGTGTCCGCGCGCTCCTGGATCCCCTCGTCCTGCGCCTCGTCGGCCTGGTGGGCCTCGGCAGCGTTGTGCGCCTCGGTCGCCGCCTGCTCGGCCTGCATCTCGGCCCGGGCCCGCTTGCGTGTCTCAGCCCGCTCCACCCGCGCGGCCGCCTCCTTGGCCGCGAGTGCCTCCAGCTCGCGGTGCAGGATCTCGGCCTCGCGCAGCCGCTTGTTCTCGTTGGCCGTCCGGTGCGACTCACGTTCCTCGGCCTCGGCCCGCTCGCGGGCGGCCTGGTCGGCCTCCTCCCACTGAGCAGCCTCGGCGGCCTCGGCGGCCTCTGCGGCCTGGCGCCCAGCAGCCTCGGCAGCCTCGGCGGCCTCGCGGGCCTCCATCTCGGCCAGGTCGACGACGGGCAGCACCAGCTCGACGCCGGCCTCGTCCACCACCTCGAGCTGAACCTCGGCCAGCTCGACCTGCTCGGCCTCGACGTCGAGATCCTCGACGACGGCATCGACCTCGACCTCGACGTCGACCACGGCCTCGACAGCCGCCAGCGCGTCTTGACCTTGTACGCCGGGCACGCCGACCAGCCCGGCCTCGACCAGCCGCATGACGACCTGGCCGGCCTCGAACAGGGTGAACCCGCACTCCCCGGCCAGGTCCGCCACCGAGCGGGTGTCGTCGATCTTGCAGAGGAGGGCCCACTCGTTCGGGCCGAGGGCGACGTCGTCAGACGGGGAGGCCGCGGCCAGGGTCGGCACCGCGGCGGGGCCGCCGGTGGCGGCCAGGATGGTCTCCCAGGTGGTGGCGCGGTGCCGCAGCTCGTCGAACAGCGCCGACACGGGGGTCGGGGGCGCCACGTCCTGGCGGGTCTTCTTGTTCTTGCGGAACTTCCACGCGGCGACCGGCCAGCCCAGCAGGTCGGCCAGCGCGTCCTTGAGGTGCTCGACCACGAACTCCTCGACCACCGAGAGCTCGACGTAGCCGAGGTGCACCAGCAGCTCGCCCAGCCGCCAGCCCTGCAGCTCGGTGCGCTGGATCTCCAGCGCCTCGGCCAGCGCCTCGGGCGTGAGGGCACCGCGCGACATCAGGCGGACGCCCAGCATGACCCGGCGACCGGGCACGCTCACGGCGTACACCTCGCCGTCCCTCAGGAAGACCTCGGCCTCGTCGCCTTCCTGGTCACGGACAAGCAGGCAGCCGGTCGCGCCGGAGGCAGCGAGGTCCTGCAGCACGGCTTCGACGGTGTGGGTGAGGAGCGCGCCCTCGGGCACGAGCCACCTCCTTCCCCGAGTCATGGTTCACGCGTGACGGGCCGACCCGGGGCAGCGGCGCGGGGCCGTCACCGTCCGGGTACTCACTTCGCATCGGCACGCTGGCCCGGAGTGTTGAGCGCGCTCCCGGCACCAGTTCGTGCTAGTCCGCGCCCTGATCCCCGGAAGTCCCCTCCGGCTCGCAGCCCGGACGTGACACGATGCCCCGGTGGCATCCGCAGGCACCCTGATCACCGTTGCGCCCACCGGCGCGGAGACGGCCAAGGCCGACGTGCCCGCCCTCCCGGTGACCCTGGACGAGCTCGTGGCGACCGCCAAGGCCTGCGAGGCAGCCGGTGCCGGCCTGGTGCACGTCCACATCCGCGGCGCCGACACACGCCCCACGCTCGACCTCGGCCGGCTGCGGGACACGGTCCAGGCGCTGCGCGAGTCGACCTCGCTGGTCGTCCAGCTGAGCACCGGCGGCGCCGTCACGGATCCGTTCGACGACCGGCTCCGGGTCCTCGACGCCGAGCC
>JAVEDA010000421.1 GCA_030841195.1 Actinomycetota bacterium
CGCCCTCCAGCGCCACGACCTTGGACAGCCCCTCGAGGCCGTGCTTGGCGGCGACGTAGGCCGACTTGAACGGCGAGGCCACCAGCCCGTGCACCGAAGAGATGTTCACGACCCGGCCGAAGCCCCGTTCGTACATGCCCGGCAGAGTCGCGCGCACCAGCAGGAACGGCGCTTCGACCATCAGCGCCAGGATGGCCGCGAACCGATCCGGCGGGAACTCGTGCACCGGGGCAACGTGCTGGATGCCGGCGTTGTTGACCAGCACGTCGACGTCGAGGGACAGGTCGGCCAGCGCTGCGGTGTCCGCGAGGTCGACCTGCCACGGATCGCCGCCGACGTCGCGGGCGACCTTGTCCGCCGCCTCGCCGTCCAGGTCGGCCACCGTGACATGCATCCCGTCGGCGGCCAACCGGCGTACGCAGGCGGCCCCGATCCCGCCCGCGCCGCCGGTGACGAGCGCCCGTCGGGCGGCCTGGCTCACCTGTTGGAGGAGACGACGACCCGGCGCGCGGCCACGTCGTCGAGGTCGATGACCTTCTCCTCCTCGGGCATCTCCCGACGGTGCGGCATCGAGACCAGCGCGATCATCGCCACCGCGCAGCACCCGACGATGTACCAGCTGATCCAGGTGCTCGAGCCGGTCTCCTCGAGGATCTTCGCCGCGATCAGCGGGGCCGGGCCGCCGGCGATCACCGAGGCGAGCTGGTAGCCGAGGCCGGCACCCGAGTAGCGCACGTTGGTGCCGAACCGCTCGGCGATCAGCGCAGCCTGCGGGCCGTACTGCATGTCGTGGAAGATCAGTGACGCGACGATCGCGAGCAGCACGAAGCCGGACTTCCCTGTGTCGAGCAGGCCGTAGTACGGGAAGGCGAACAGCGCCGTCCCGACGATGCCGATGCCGTACATCAGCCGCCGCCCGATGAAGTCGGAGAGGTAGCCGAACAGCGGCACCGACACCAGGCCAAGAGCGGCCGCGACCAGCGTGTAGTTGAGCAGGTCGCCCTTCTCCAGCCCGACCTTCTCCACGCCGTAGGTGAGCACGAAGGTGATGAACAGATAGAACGGCGCCTGCTCCGAGAGCCGGACGAGGGCGGAGGTGAGGATTTCGCGGGGCTGGGTGCGGATCACCTCGAGCACCGGCATCTTCACGACAGTCTCCTGCTTGCGCACCGCCGCGAACTCCGGGCTCTCGAGGACCCGCAGCCGCACGTAAAGACCGATCACGACGAGCACGGCGCTGAGCAGGAACGGGACCCGCCAGCCCCAGGTCAAGAAGCTGTCGCCCGTCCACGCCTCCATCAGCTTGACCGCCGCCGTCGCGAGCAGCAGCCCCATCGGCACACCCATCTGCGGGAAGCTCGCCATCAGGCCGCGCCGCTTGCGCGAGCCCCATTCCATCGCGAGCAGCACCGAGCCGCCCCACTCACCACCGACGCCCAGGCCCTGCACGACCCGCAGGAGCACCAGCAGCACCGGCGCGAGGACACCGATCGAGGCGTACGTCGGCAGGCAGCCGATCAGGAACGTGCCGACACCCATGAGGAGCAGCGTGGCGATCAGGGTGGCCTTGCGGCCGATCCGGTCACCGAAGTGGCCGAAGATCGCGGCGCCGATCGGGCGGGCAGCGAAGCCGACGAACTGGGTGCCGTAGGAGAGCAGGATGCCCGCGAACTTGGACTGGTCCGGGAAGAACAGGTCCGGGAAGACCAGCGCCGCGGCCGTGCCGTAGAGGAAGAAGTCGTACCACTCGATGCTGGTGCCGACGGTCGAGGCGAAAACCGCCCGCCGTCGCTGACCCCGGGTTACCGCTGCTGCATCCACCGAGTCAACCGTCGTTCCGGACATCGGGCACCTCCGCAGGTGGGTCCCTTCCAGACCGGACGGCCGGAAGACCGCCGGATCCCCTCCCCAGGTCTTCTGGACCGAAACCTGACGTTTTGTCCCCTCGCATAGGCTCCGCGTCCATGGCGGGCTTCGACGCGGCGACGGCACTGGAGGCGCACGGCGGCGGCCGGTACGCCGGTCAGCTCGACCCCGCCTGGCAGATCGCCGGCAAGCCCAACGGCGGCTACCTGCTCTCGGTGCTCGGGCGGGCTGCGCTGGCCGAGGTCGGCGCCGGCTACCCGCACCCGCTGGTCGCCAGTGCGCATTACGTGGCCCCGCCGGAGCCCGGCTCGGTCGAGCTCACGGTCCAGGTGCTCCGGCTCGGCCGGCGTACGGCGCAGACCCGGGTGTCGCTCGCCACCGCGGCCGGGCTGTGCGTCGAGGCGCTGATGACCTGCGGCCACCTCGACCCGGCCGAGCCGTTCTTCGACGGCGTCGAGCCCGCGGAGCTGCCGCCGGAGAAGGCCTGTCCACGACTGCCGGTGGAGGGACCCGGCTTCCTGGTGCCCTTGATGGGTGTGCTTTCCGAGCGGCTCGACCCCGCCACGATGGGGTGGGCGGTCGGCAAGCCGAGCGGCCGCGGCGAGCTGCGCGGCTGGCTACGCTTCGACGACGGCCGCGAGCCGGACCCGCTGGCACTGCTCACCGTCGTCGACGCGCTGCCGCCGGCGACCTTCGACCTCGGGGTCACCGGGTGGGTGCCGACCCTGGAGCTGTCCTGCCACGTCCGCGCAGTGCCGGCACCGGGAGCGCTGGTCGTGCGCCAGCGGGCCCGGCACGTGGCCGGCGGCCGGGTCGACGAGGTGTGCGACGTCTGGGACGCGGCTGGTCGCCTCGTCGCCACCGGCCACCAGCTCGCCGGGGTGCGTCACCCGTGAGCGACCGCAACGACGAGACCGTGCAGACCTACGAGCAGGCGGCCGCTCGCTACGCCGAGCGCACAGTGCGCGCCGACGACGAGCCCGACGACCTGGTCCCGTTGGTCGCGGCGCACGCTCCCCCGGGCGTCGAGGTGCTGGAAGTCGGCAGCGGTCCCGGCCATGACGCAGCTCGGCTGGAGGCGTTGGGGTTCCGGGTGCGCCGCAGCGACGCGACCCGCGCCTTCGTGGAGATGCAGCGGGCGGCGGGGCACCAGATCGAAGTCCTCGACGTGCGCACCGACAACCTCGGTGGCCCGTACGACGTGGTGTTCGCCCATGCGGTGCTGTTGCACATCGACCGGGTCGAGCTGCCCGGCGTCCTGTCCCGGCTGCGCGACGCCGTCCGCCCCGGTGGCCTGCTGGCCATGTCGCTCAAGGAGGGCGACGGCGAGGAGTGGAGCAGCCACAAGGTCGGGCTGCCCCGGCACTTCACCTACTGGCGCGAAGGACCGCTGCGGGCCGCGCTCGAGGGCGCGGGCTGGGAGCCGGTCGTGCTGGAGCGGGTCAGCTGGCCGGACGGCCACGGTCCCTGGTTGCTCACCCTGTCCCGCCGCGTGTGAGCCTCAGGCCGCCTGCGGCTGCTCGACCGGCTCGGCGGCCCGTCGGCGGTCCCGCCGCTCCAGCC
>JAVEDA010000301.1 GCA_030841195.1 Actinomycetota bacterium
TTCGCCGGTCCGGGGGGCGAGATCTCCGCCGACCTCCTGGCCGAGGCCGACCGCGCCATGTACCAGGCGAAACGCAAGGGCGGCGGCAGCCACCAGATCATCGACCTGCGCGAGGCGCTGCGCACCCTCGACCACAACAGCCTGGCGGCGGACCTGCGAGTCGCCTTCGCGCACGACACCCTTGAGGTTGCCTATCAGCCGGTCGTCCGGAGCACTGACGGTCTGATGACGGGCGTCGAGGCGTTGCTGCGGTGGACCGACCCGCTGCGCGGGCAGGTGTCCCCCCACGCCGTCGTGCGGGTGGCGGAGCAGAGCGCCCTGATCAATCAGATCGGCACCTGGGTCCTGGAGCGTGCCTGCCGGGCGCGCGGCACCTGGCTGAAACACTATCCGCTCGCACCGCTCGACCTCGCGGTCAACGTCTCGGCCAGACAGCTGGTCACACCAGACTTCATGGCCACCGTCGCCGAGGTGTTGCGCAAGACCGGGATGGACCCGCGCGCGCTGATCCTGGAGATGACCGAGGACATCCTGATCGAGGACACCGACCTTGCGATGACGGTGCTGCGCGAGCTCCGCGACCTCGACATCCGGATCGCGCTGGACGACTTCGGCACCGGGTTCTCGTCGTTGAGCTACCTGCGCCGGCTGCCGATCGACATCGTCAAGATCGACCAGGGGTTCATCGCCGACATCGGTGTCGCCCCCGAGGGCCGGGAGATCGCCGCGGCCGTCACGAACCTGGCCCACGTGCTCGGCAAGTCGGTGACGGCCGAAGGCGTGGAGACCGAGGATCAGCGGGACGCGGTGGCGGACATGGGCTGCGAGCTGGCTCAGGGCTATTACTTCGGGCGGCCGATGCGGGCGGCCGGCATCGCGGCCCGGCTCAGCATCGGCAGCGTCGGGCCACCGAACCTTCCGATCTTGACAATGTCCTGACGTCACCGATGCTGGTGGCCATGGAGGACCTCGCACCGGACATCACCCGCCAGCGCCTGCTCATCGAGGGCTTCTTCACGATCGACGTCGACGAGGACGTGATCCGGGCCTTCTTCGAACGCATCACGACCGCGATGCAGTTGCGCACCTACGGCGCCCCGACCATCTTCGCGCCGGAAGGTGACGGCCGGGCCGAGAACCAGGGCTATGACGCGTTCGTCCCCCTCATCGACTCCGGGATCTCGCTCTATGTCTGGTCCGGCCCCCGGTTCATGTCGGTGATCCTCTTCACCTGCAAGCACTTCGACTCGAGCACGGCGGTGCAGGTGACCCGCGAGTTCTTCCAGGCTCCGCAGGTCGCGTCGCGGGAGTTCTAGTCGAGCCGGGCGGAGGTCACAGGTACGAGTCGGGGACCGGGCCTAGCACCTCCATCCCGTTGTGTGCGGCAATGTCCGCAAGCGCTTCAGGACTCGCCTGACCTTTCGCTTCGGCGACGGCGAGCTCCTCGAAGAACCCGGTCATGGCCGCGGGGGCGAACAGGTTGAGCTTGGTGCCCGGCCCGTCGGAGACGACCTCGAACGTGTGCGGAGTGCCGGCCGGCACGTAGACGAACGAGCCAGGCGGGCACAGCTGTTGCCGTTCCACGACGTGCATCCGGTAGGTGCCCTCCAGGACGAGAAATGCCTCTGCGGCGTCGCGATGCACGTGCATCGGCGGCCCGAACCCGGGCGGCTCGTCCTGGGTCCTGAGGAGGGAGAATGCGCCCGCGGTCTGGTCGGAGGTGGCGAGCACCACCGCTTGGAAGTTGCCCAGGTCCAGCAGGCGACCCTCGTCGGGCGCCACGATGAACGGTTCCGTCATGAGTCTCCGTCAACCCCTTTCAGCCACTGGCTCGTCGGACGGCGGGAGTCGCCGCCACCACCGCCAGAGGGCGATGTCATAGCCGCCCTTGACCACCCCGGCGACCACCAGAGGCAGCCCGAGCGAGATCTGCTGCAACAGACCGCCGATGAGCGGGCCGATCGGCCGAACGGTGTAGCGGGCAGCGTTCGTGACCGCCGCGGCCGAAGTCCGCTCGGGCGGGGTGACCAGCCGCATCACGAGAGCCTGCCTGGTCGGCACGTCCATCTGCGACAGGGCAGTCCGCGCGAGGAGCAGGGCCACCGCGACGGGGAACGTCGAGGCGAATGCCACCGAGGCCAGCAGCACGTTGCTCGGCAGGTGGGTGCCGACCATGGTGGGCACCAGGCCCACCCGGTCGGCCAGCCGCGGGGCGATCCACACCGAGGCCGCCTGCAGCAGGGAGGTAGCGAAGAACAGCACGCCGAGCGTGGCGGTCGTCACGTCGTACTTCTCGGCCAGGTAGTAGGCGAGGAAGCTGGCCGTGACCAGCCCGCCACCAGCCGCGTCGACGGCGAACAGGCCGGCTAGCCGTCGTACCCGGGCGCGGGACGGGCCGAGCGCCGACCACCCGCGTCGAGGCGGCGTCGCGGCGTCCTCGGCCGTCGGCGGCGCGTCACCATCGACAGCGCCCGGCTCGACGGCGGCGCTGAGCCGGGATGCGAGCACTGCGCCGACGACCCCGATCGGGACGAGCACCAGGAACGGCCAGGTCGCCCCGCCGGACGCGCCGAGTCTGCTGGGCACCGCCGCGGCGAGCGCTCCGAAGGCGCCGGTGAGCGATGCGACGGCGTTGTACACGCCGTACACCCGCGCCCCGGACGAGCCGGCCGCGCTGGTCGCCGCGCCGGTGTCCTCGGCGGCGAGCATTGCCTGCTCCAAGGTGGTGGCGGGCCCGTTGTCCACCACGTCGGTCGACAGCAGTCCCGTCAGCGCGACCAGCAGCAGGAGCCAGAACGGGGCTCCGGCGGCCACCACGGCACCCGCGGCCGCGAGTCCGAGATAGATCACGACGTAGGTGCGGCGCCGCCCGACCCGGTCGGCGTAGGCACCGACCACCAGGGAGGCGCCCGCGGTGCCGGCAACCAGCGCGCCGAGCAGGATCCCGGCCTGCACGGTCGAGTAGGCGCGCGCGGCGAGCAGCGCACCGATCAGCACCGCGGTGAAGCCGTAGCCGGCGGCTCGCAGCGCTTGCGCCGCGATCAGCCGACGCGAGTCAGCCGACAGGCGCGTTCGCATGGATGCATCGTCGCAGGCCGCGGGCACGGGTCCTCATCCACGGTCTGGGGCTCGACCTCGACGCACGCCTTACCCGATCATGGGCGGGTGGCTGCCGGGTTGTCGCTGATGGTGGTCGTTGCCCACCCGGACGACGACGCCTACGGGATGGCCGGCACCGTCGCCCTGCACGCTGGCGATCCCGGGTTCCGGTACGTCCTGGTGCATGCCACCGACGGCGCTGCCGGCGACATCCACCCCGACTTCCCCGCAACCGCCGAAACACTCGGCTCGGTCCGTCGGGAGGAGGACGAACGCGCGTGGGAGGTGCTCGGCCGGCCCCCGGACCGGCACCTCTGGCTTGGGTACGACGACGGCGGACTCTCCCTGGTGCCGTTCGCGGAGCTCGTCGACACTCTCGAACGGCTCATGGCTGCCGAGCGCCCTGACGTCGTCGGGACGTTCGGCCCCGACGGCATCACCGGGCACCCCGACCACGTCCGGGTCGGCGCGGCCACCGACGAGGCGTTCGACCGGGTCGCCGCGCAACCCGGGCCGGGTCTCCAGCGGCTCGTGCACGGGGCGCTGCCGCTGTCGGTGTTCGAGCGCTGGAACGAGACGCGGCGGCGCAAGGGGATGACGCCCTGGGACCCCGCCGTGGTGTACCACCTGCGTGGAGTGCCCGACGAGCAGATCGGCATCACGGTCGACACCTCCTCCGTGGCCCTGCGGGTAGTGGCAGGTTTGCGCGAACACCGCAGCCAGCAGCACGTCATCGCCAACCCGGATGTGACGGACGAGCAGTGGGCCCGCAGCACCTCAAGCGAGCACTACGTCGTGGCCCGCCCGCATCGCCCCGTGGGCTCCCCACTGTTGACGGACGTCTTCGAGGGCCTGTCGTAGCCGCTGCGCCGTGTCACGGTTCGCCCAGGGACAGGTTGACGGCGGTGATCTGGCCGACGTCGTTGAACCAGATCCGGACGTCGTACTCCTGGGTGCAGTCCGCGCCGCGCGGCTGGAGCACCACGGAGTGGCTGCCGCCGGTGTCGGCAGGCGGGTCGGGCCGCTCGGCGAGGCAGACGTCGCGCGGTCGATCGGTGATGCTCGGCATGACCTCGCGGTCTCGGAGCACGGCGATGGCTGACATCGGGCACGTTCTTGAGGCGTAGTAGTTGACGCACATGTCCCAGCCGAGGCGGCCGTCGATGTAGGGGCGGATGGTCTTCTGGTACCGGTTGCCGAGGTAGAGCCGGACAGGGGTGTCGACGGGCAGGTCGTCGGTGTCCCCTCGCGCGTAGTCGAGGAAGCGGGCGGCAATGGCCTGCCCGTCGGTCGGTGCGCCGAGCCGGCCGGCGTCGATGTCGGCCTGCGCACGGGTAAGGATGGTCGGCCCGTCCGGCGGGTATGGCGCGCCGGAGACCAGCCTCCTGATGATGCCGGCGGGGAACAGCCGCTTGATGTCCTCGTTGTACGTCGAGTC
>JAVEDA010000337.1 GCA_030841195.1 Actinomycetota bacterium
AGGTAGTTGTCCGGCTCGTCGAGCATCAGCACCTCGTCCGGGCCGCGGAGCAGCGCCTCGAGCACGACCCGCTTCTGCTCGCCGCCGGAGAGCGTGCGCACCTCGCGCCACTGCGCCTTCTCGAACGGGATGCCGATCGCCGCGACCGTGCAGGTGTCCCACAGCACCTCGGCCTCGTAGCCGCCGGCATCGGCCCAGTCAGCCAGGGCCTGCGCGTAGCGCATCTGGGTGCGCTCGTCGTCGCGCTCCATCATCAGCAGCTCGCACTTCTCCAGCGCCTCGGCGGCCGCGCGCACGGCGGGCGGCGCGACCGACACCAGCAGGTCGCGCACCGACGAGCCGTCCCGCACCGACCCCACGAACTGGCGCATCACCCCGAGGCCGCCGGACCGGCCGATCGAACCCTCGTGCGGGTCGATGTCGGCAGCAATCAGGCGCAGCAGCGTGGTCTTGCCCGCCCCGTTGGCGCCGACCAGCGCGACCTTGGCGCCGTCACCGACGCGGAACGAGATGTCCGACAGCAGGCACCGCCCGTCCGGGAGGTAGTAGCTGATGCCGTTGACGTCGACGTGTCCCACGTCTGCAGAGTCTGGGCCGTCCCGCGCTGGAGCGCGACCGAGTTGAGCGACCCGCCGCTCAGCTGAGCAGGCGGGGCGCGGCCGGGTCGGTGAGGTCGACCACCACGTCGGCGTGCGACCACGGGTCGTCGCGCTCCTGGTGCATCGACTCGGCCGCCAGGTAGCGGCGCAGGTACATCTCGCGCACCTCGGCCGGCGTCCCCAGGTCCGCGTCGCGCACCACCGCCCGCTCCAGCACGCGCTCGGCGTCGGCCACCACGAACACGGACAGGTCCCACCGACCGGCCAGGGCCGGGACGAGCAGGAACGAGCCCTCGACCAGCACCACCGAGCCGGCCGCGACGGGCACCGGCGCCCGGTCCACGGGGACGTCACCGGCGAGGTCGTAGGCCGCGGGCACGACCGAAGGCCCGCCGGCGGCCACCGGGTCGAGCACCAGTCGGCTCAGCGAGTCGGGGTCGAACGAGTCGTCCAGGTAACCCTCGGCCGACGTCCGGCCCAGCCGGTAGCGCCGCTCCCTCGGGTGGTGGAAGTCGTCGTAGGCGACGGGTACGACCGGACGGCCGGCGCCGTCGACCACGGCGGCCACCTCGGCGGCGAGCGTGGTCTTCCCGGCACAAGACATGCCCGTCAGGGCCACGGCCCGGGGCGCCGACTCGTCCAGCGCCAGGATCTGCGCGGCGAGCTGCACCACGAGCTGCTCGCGGGTGACCACGCCGCTCATGAGCCCTCCTCCTCCCGGCGCCGGCGGGCCGCCGCGGCGCGCGCTGCGACCTCCTGGTCCGGCGGGTAGTGGACCTCCTCCAGGGTGAGCCCCTTCGCCTTCGCGACCGTGACGTCCGGTCGGCGCACCCGCCCCGACAGCACCTCGACCGGCCAGTGCACGTCACGGCGACCCTCGCCGACCGCGAGGCAGGCGCCGACCAGCGACCGCACCATCGAGTGACAGAACGCGTCGGCGAGCACCGTGGCCACGAGGAGAGCGCCCGGCTCGCGGGCCCAGTGCAGCTCGAGCAGGGTGCGCACCGTGGTCGCTCCCTCCCGCTGCCGGCAGAACGCCGCGAAGTCGTGCTCGCCGAGCAGCCCGTGGGCCGCCTCCTGCATCGCGGCGAGGTCCAGCGCCCGGCCGTGCGCGACGACGTCGTGGCGCTGCAGCGGCTCGGGGCCGAACGGGTGCTCGGTCAACCGGTAGGCGTAGCGCCGCCAGAGCGGGGAGAACCGGGCGTCGAAGCCCAGCGGTGCGGCCCGGACGGCCCGGGGGCCGACGTCCGGCGGCAGCACACCGGCGAGCCGCCGCCCGAGCGCGTGGGCATCACCGTCGTACGCCGTTGCCGGCACGTCGACGTGCACGACCTGACCGCGGGCGTGAACTCCGGCGTCGGTCCGGCCGGCGCAGGTCACCCGCACACCGGGCAGTCGCAGCACCGTCGCCAGGGCCGCCTCGACCTCGGCCTGGACGGTGCGCTGCCCCGGTTGCACGGCCCAGCCGGCGAAGTCGGTGCCGTCGTAGGCCAGGTCGATGCGCAGACGCACGAGCCCGCCGTCCCCGGGATGGGGGTCGGCGGGCTCGGTCGTGGTGCGGGGCGAGTCGGTCAGGACTCGTCCCTACTCGGACTTCTTGGCGTCGTCGGCGGCGTCCTCGGCGATCTCAGCGAACGCCTCGGCCTCGCCCGCGGCCTCGTCGACCTTCGGGTCGTCGGAGCCCTCGGCGGCCGCGGCCGCCTTGTCCGCCTCGGCGCGGGCCTCGGCGGCGGCCGCCTCGGCACCCTCGACGTCACCCTCGGCGGCGTCGTCGGCGGCCTCCTCCGCTGCGGCCTCGGCGGCCTCGGCGGCGGCTGCCGCCTTCTTCGCCGCGGCCGTCTCGGTGGCAGCGGCCTTCTTGGCCGGCGCCTTCTTGGCCGCCGACTTCTTGGTCGCCGCAGTCGCCTCGCGGACCGTCTCGGCCTTGGCGGTGAGCGCCTCGACCAGCTCGATGACCGCCATCGGGGCGTTGTCGCCCTTGCGCGGCCCGACCTTGGTGATGCGGGTGTAGCCACCCGGCCGGTTCTCGTAGCGCGGCCCGATCTCGGTGAAGAGCTCGTGCACGACGCCCTTGTCCCGGACGACCGTCATCACCCGTCGGCGCGCGTGCAGGTCACCACGCTTGGCGAAGGTGATCAGGCGCTCGGCCAGCGGGCGCAGCCGCTTGGCCTTTGCCTCGGTGGTGGTGATCTTGCCGTGCTCGAACAGCGCGGTGGCGAGGTTCGCCAGCATCAGCCGCTCGTGCGCCGGGCCGCCGCCGAGGCGAGCTCCCTTGGTGGGGGTAGGCATGGTCAGACTTCTCCAGTTCTCGGTCGACGAGTCAGTTCACTTCGCGGGTGGCGGCAATGCCTCCGCCTAGTACTGCTCGTCCTCGACGTAGGCCGTGTCGTCGTCGGAGCCGTAGCTGTCCACAGCCGTGCTCGGGTCGAACCCGGGCGGGCTGTCCTTGAGCGCCAGGCCCATCGAGTGCAGCTTGGCCTTGACCTCGTCGATCGACTTCGCGCCGAAGTTGCGGATGTCGAGGAGGTCCGCCTCGCTGCGCGAGACCAGCTCACCGACGGTGTGGATGCCTTCGCGCTTGAGGCAGTTGTACGACCGCACGGTCAGCTCGAGGTCCTCGACCGGGAGGGCGAGGTCCGCGGCCAGCGCGGCGTCGGTGGGCGACGGACCCATGTCGATGCCCTCGGCCTCGACGTTGAGCTCGCGGGCCAGGCCGAACAGCTCGACCAGGGTCTTGCCGGCCGACGCCATCGCGTCCCGCGGGAGCATCGAGCGCTTGGTCTCGACGTCGACGATCAGCTTGTCGAAGTCGGTGCGCTGCTCGACGCGGGTGGCCTCGACCTTGTAGGTCACCTTGAGGACCGGCGAGTAGATCGAGTCGACCGGGATCCGGCCGATCTCCTGGCCCTGCTGCTTGTTCTGCACGGCGGAGACGTAGCCGCGGCCGCGCTCGACGGTGAGCTCCATCTCGAGCTTGCCCTTGCCGTTGAGCGTGGCGATGTGCAGGTCGGGGTTGTGCACCTCGACGCCGGCCGGCGGCGCGATGTCCGCAGCCGTGACCGGACCGGGCCCCTGCTTGCGCAGGTACATCACGACCGGCTCGTCCACCTCGGAGCTCACGACGAGCCCCTTGATGTTGAGGATGATGTCGGTGAGGTCCTCCTTGACGCCTGGCACGGTGGTGAACTCGTGCAGGACGCCGTCCACCCGGATGCTCGTGACCGAGGCACCGGGGATGGACGACAGGAGGGTGCGGCGGAGGCTGTTGCCGAGGGTGTAGCCGAAGCCCGGCTCGAGCGGCTCGATGACGAACCGGGAGCGATAGTCGTCGACGACGTCTTCGGTGAGGGTGGGGCGCTGTGCGATCAGCACGTCAGTTGTCCTTCCCACGGGCGTCCGCTATTTGACGCCTCGAGATGTGGTGCGCCTGGAGGCGGCGTCGGTATGCCGCCTCCAGGGTGGTGAATTGAGTTGTCGATCTTCGGTGACTACTTGCTGTAGAGCTCGACGATCAGCTGCTCCTGGACCGGCGTGTCGATGACCTGCCGGGCCGGGAGGGAGTGCACGAGGATGCGCATCCGGTTAGGGATGACCTCGATCCAGGCCGGCACCGTGCGCTCGCCGGCTTCCGCCCTGGCCACCACGAAGGGAGTCAGCTCGAGCGACCGCTCGCGCACCTCGATGATGTCGTTGTCGCTCACGCGGAACGACGGGATGTCGACCTTGTGGCCGTTGACCAGGATGTGGCCGTGGCGCACGACCTGGCGGGCCATGTCGCGGCTCTTGGCGAAGCCGGCGCGGTAGACCACGTTGTCCAGCCGGGACTCGAGGATGCGCAGCAGGTTCTCGCCGGTCTTGCCCTGCTTGCGGTTCGCCTCGTCGTAGTACCCGCGGAACTGCTTCTCCAGCACGCCGTAGATCCGGGCGCACTTCTGCTTCTCCCGCATCTGCAGGAGGTACTCGCTGTCCTTGGTGCGACCGCGACCGTGCTCACCCGGAGGGTAAGGACGGATCTCGATCGGGCACTTCGGGGACTCACACTTGGAGCCCTTGAGGAACAGCTTCATCTTCTCGCGGCGGCAGCGCTTGCAGTCCGCACCTGTGTACCGAGCCATGTGTCCTTCTCTCCCGTCAGACCCGGCGCCGCTTGGGAGGGCGGCAGCCGTTGTGGGGGACGGGGGTCACGTCCTGGATGGTCCCGACCTCGAGGCCGGCCGCCTGCAGCGACCGGATCGCGGTCTCGCGGCCCGAGCCCGGGCCCTTCACGAACACGTCCACCTTGCGCATGCCGTGCTCCTGGGCCCGGCGGGCAGCGCTCTCCGCCGCCATCTGCGCCGCGAACGGCGTCGACTTGCGGGAGCCCTTGAAGCCCACGTGGCCGGCGGACGCCCAGGCGATGACGGCGCCCATCGGGTCGGTGATCGACACGATGGTGTTGTTGAACGTGCTCTTGATGTGGGCGTGGCCGTGGGCCACGTTCTTCTTCTCCTTGCGGCGCACCTTCTTGGTGCCCGCGCCTTGACGGCTCTTCGGAGGCATCGGGTTACGAACTCCTGATCATTCGGCTGGCGGAAAGTCTCAGTGAGACCGAGGTCACTTCTTGCCGACCTTCTTCTTGCCGGCGATGGCCTTGCGCGGGCCCTTGCGGGTACGCGCATTGGTGTGCGTGCGCTGCCCGCGGACGGGGAGACCACGACGGTGCCGGATCCCCTCGTAGCAACCGATCTCGACCTTGCGCCGGATGTCGGCCTGCACCTCGCGGCGCAGGTCTCCCTCGATCCGGTAGTTGGCCTCGATCCATTCGCGCAGCTTGACGAGGTCGTCGTCACCCAGGTCGCGGACCCGGATGTCCGGGCTGACCCCGGTGTTGGCGAGGGTCTCGGCGGCACGAGTGCGGCCGACACCGAAGATGTAGGTCAGGGCGATCTCGACACGCTTCTCGCGCGGGAGGTCGACGCCGACGAGGCGTGCCATCGGGCGGTTCTCCTTCTCACTGCCAGGTCGTGCCCGCCGCTCCCCCACCCCGCCCGGGGTGGATGGCCCCGGCCTGGTTCCGGGGGTGACCCGCTGCCTGCCTCCTTGGGAGAGGAGGTGGACCGCGGGGCGCGGCGCGCTTGCGTTGTGCTGCTCGTGTCGGTCGCGAAGCTCTGCTGGGCTGGTCAGCCCTGGCGCTGCTTGTGACGTGCGTTGTCGCAGATCACCATGACCCGGCCGTGACGGCGGATCACCTTGCACTTGTCGCAGATCTTCTTGACGCTGGGCTTGACCTTCATCGGTGTACTCAGCCTCGGTGGGTTGCTGTGGCGGTTACTTGTAGCGGTAGACGATGCGCCCGCGGTTGAGGTCGTACGGACTGAGCTCCACCACCACGCGGTCCTCAGGGAGGATCCGGATGTAGTGCTGGCGCATCTTGCCGCTGATGTGCGCGAGCACCTTGTGGCCGTTGGTCAGCTCCACGCGAAAGAACGCGTTCGGCAGTGCCTCGACCACGGTGCCCTCGATCTCGATGACCCCGTCCTTCTTGGGCATGTCCTCCGCAATCCGTCGGTTTCCACCCGGCAGGGTTCTGCCGGGCAGGCTGATGCTCATCGTCGTGCCTGGTTTCGTGCTGATGGGTCGGCTCACTCGTGACGTGAGTCGCGCATGCCGGGCCAGCCGCGGGGCATGCGTGACAGGGCTCGTGAGCCAGCAAGCGAGTCTACGCCACGCCCGCCCGCAGCGCCAAAACGGCGAGCCGGGCCAGATCGGCGCAGGTCAGCGGCCTGGTGGCCGGTGCCGGTCGCCGAAGACCGTGCGGGCCACCAGGACGGCTCCCCAGGGCCCGGCGACCCAGATCGGCCAGAAGTAGCGCAGGTCGCCGTCGGACACGCTGACGATCAGCCAGATCGCCGAGGTCACCAGGACCGCCGTGGCCCAGGCACCCCAGGTCGCCCGCAGCCCGGCCCGATGGGCCGCAGGTACCACCTCTGGGCTCGGGTCGGCCTCGTCGCCGGTGCGGGCCACCCGGGCCCGCTCGGCCGGCAGGTCGGCGGTCAGACCGGCCAGCTCCCCCATCGTGCGGGCGGCGAAGGCAGCGTCCAGCCGCTCGCCGAACTCCTCGACCGTCAGGCGGCCCTCGGCGTGCGCGGTCCGCAGCCGGTCGGCCACCGCGTCCCGGTCGACGTCGGCGGCCCGGAGGCTCGGATCGGGCTCCCCGCTCATGCCCGGGAGCCTATGTC
>JAVEDA010000354.1 GCA_030841195.1 Actinomycetota bacterium
TGCTCGGCGTGCAGGCGGTCAGCTGGAACATCATCAGCGGTTACGCCGGCTACGTCTCGCTCGGCCACTCGGTGTTCCTTGGCATCGGCTCCTACACCGCTGCGATCATCGCGCTGCACTCCGGCGTCAACCCGTTGCTCCTCGCCCCGCTCGGTGGCGTCGTGGCCGTCGTGCTCGCGACCCTGGTCGGGCTGGTGGTGCTGCGCACCCGCGGGCACGCGTTCGTCATCATCACGATCGCCCTGCTGCTGTCGGCACAGATCGTCGCCACCAACTGGCGCAGCCTGACCAAAGGCTCCAACGGCATCACCCTCGAGCTGCCGCCGTGGTCGCGGGACATCCAGAACATCCCCTTCTACCTGATCATGCTGTTGCTGCTCGCCCTCACCGTCGTCTTCAGCGCGCTGATCCGGCGGACGAAGTTCGGCACCGGCCTGATCGCGATCCGGGAGGACGAGGGCAAGGCCGCGGCCATCGGCGTGAACACGACGCGGTACAAGGTCACGGCGTACGCCGCGTCGTCGTTCTTCATCGGCGTGGCCGGCGGGGTCTACGCCTACTTCCTGACCTTCCTCAACCCGGTCGGGTCGTTCTCGATCCTGGGCAGCGTGACCATCGTGCTGTCGGCGCTGGCGGGCGGCCGCGGCACGCTCTACGGACCGGTGGTCGGTGCGTTCATCGTCGGGATCGGGTCGGAAGCCGCCACCGTGTACGGCGGGAGTAGCAGCCGGGTGCTCATCTTCGGGCTGGCCCTGATGATCATCGTGCTGTTCCTGCCCGACGGGCTGCTGCCCACCTTCGCCAAGGTCTGGCGGCGGTACCGACCGGTGGAGACCGAGTACACCGACCAGGCGGGTGCGCTGGGTGCCGGGACGATGCAGGTGCGCGATCGCGAGCTGGCGGCGGCTGTGGTGGCCGACAGTGTGGAAACGCTGGCCGCCGCGGCACCCGGCACGCCGCTGCTCGAGGTCAAGGGCGTGTCCAAGGCGTTCGGCGGGCTGGTCGCGGTCGACGGCGCTGACCTCGTCGTCCGGCAGGGGAGCATCACCGCACTGATCGGGCCCAACGGCTCGGGCAAGACGACGCTGTTCAACCTGGTCACCGGAGCGATGCGCGCCGACCAGGGTGAGGTGTGGCTCGACGGCACCCGGATCGACAAGATGAAGCCGTGGCAGCGCGGCCACCTCGGGCTGGCCCGGACCTTTCAGACCACTCGGCTGTTCACGAGCATGACGGTGCTGGAGAACCTGGTCGCCCCGCTGCCGGACGCGAAGTGGTCGACGATGCTCAAAGCGTCGGTGGCCGGGCACGAGGCGGACCGGGCCCGCGAGCTGCTCGCGTTCGTGGGCATGGAGAAGTTCGCCGGCCAGCCGGCGGGAGCGCTCTCCTACGGCCAGCAGAAGCTGGTCGAGCTGGCCCAGGTGCTGATGCTCGAGCCGCGGCTGGTGCTGCTGGACGAGCCGGCCGGCGGGGTCAACCCTTCGCTGGTCGGCCGGATCGTCGAGATCGTGCGCGACCTCAACCGGCAGGGTGTGACGTTCCTCGTGGTCGAGCACAACATCCCGATGGTGCTCGAGCTGTGCGACCCGGTCGTGGTGTTCAGTCGCGGTCGGGCGATCGCCGAGGGGCCACCGCAGACCATTCGCGAGGACCCGGTCGTCCTCGACGCCTACCTCGGCGACGAGTGGCGTCCGCCAGGTGTCACCGGCGACACTGCCGCTCCCGACCAGCCGCAGGGGGTGCGCTGACGTGCTGCAGCTGACAGGAGTCGTCGCCGGCTACGGCGGCGGCGCGGTGCTCCAGGGTGTCGATCTCCTGTGTGACGGCGGCACCATCACCTGCGTCGTCGGGCCGAACGGTGCCGGTAAGTCGACCGTACTTCGGGTCGTCTCGGGCCTGCTCACGCCGACCGAAGGCACCGTGATGATGGGCGACACCAAGCTCTCCGGCCAGTCGGCCGCGGCGATCCTGCGGGCGGGTGTCACCCAGGTGCCGCAGTCGCACGCGCTGTTCCCGCACATGAGCGTTCGCGAGAACGTGCTGATGGGCGGCTTCCTGATCCGACGTAACAAGAAGCTGCTGGCCTCTCGCCTCGAGCAGGTCGAGCAGCTGGTGCCGCTGGTGGCCGAGCGCGCCACCCAGCACGGCGGCAACCTCTCGGGCGGGCAGCGCCGGATGGTCGAGATCGCCCGCTGCCTGATGCTCGACCCGAAGGTGCTGCTGCTCGACGAGCCGTCGCTGGGCCTCGACCCGAAGTCGCTGGCCGCGGTCGCCGAGCTCATCCATCGGCTGCACGACGACGGCGTCACGGTGCTGCTGGTCGAGCAGAACGTGCGGCTCGGGCTCGGGTTGGCGACGCACGGTGTGGTGATGGAGGGCGGCAAGGTCCGGCTGACCGGATCAGCTGCCGAGGTCATGAACCATCCCGAGATCGCCAGCCTCTACCTCGGCGGCACCGCTGCCACGACCGCTAAGGCCGCCGAGGCGACGCCCACCTCCTGACGCGCTCGGCGCGGTCCCGCGGGAACGCGCGCGACCCCCCCACGGACGTTGTAAGTTAGGCGGGGCGTACGGCGTGTGC
>JAVEDA010000365.1 GCA_030841195.1 Actinomycetota bacterium
CCCACCTCGAGGACGGTCGTCCCCGGCGCCGAGGACCGCCTCAGCACGGCGCGGATCCGGGCGTCGAGCTGCTCGGCGCTGAACGGCTTGACCAGGTAGTCGTCGGCCCCCGCGTCCAGCGCCGCCACGGTGGCCACGTCGTCGTCCCTCGCGGTGGCCACGATCACGGGCACGCCGCTGACGGGGCGCAGCATCCGCAGCACCTGCAGCCCGTCGACGTCCGGCAGCCCGAGGTCGAGGACCACCAGGTCCGGTGGGTCGTCGATGATCCGCTGCAGCGCCGGGAGCCCGGCCGGCTCGGACGACACGGCGTGCCCGCGCTCCGTCATGGCCCGGGTCAGGGCGGTGCGGATGCGCAGGTCGTCCTCGACGATCAGCAGCACGGCCACATCGCTGACGCTATCGGTGCACCCCGCCGGTCGGCGCGAACCTGGGCCCGCGCTGGCCCGGCGTTAACCGCGCGTTAGGCGAGCAGCGGGCAGGATCGACGCCATGGACAGGCGGTGGGCCCTCGGGGCCGTGTGGGCGCTCTTCGCGGCGGCCTCGGTGGGGGTCGGCTTCGCGGCAGCGGGTCTGGTGGGAGATCCCTTCAGCGACCCCGCCGGTGTGACGGCCGCGGCCGCACCGCCGGGCGCGGGCAGCCGTCCCACCAGCAGCACCGCGAGCCCGCGACCCACGGGGTCGTCGGTGAGCAGCCCCCGCCCCACCCGGACCGGCGCAACCGCCGACCCCGAGCCGACGGTCCGCAGCGTCACCACGCGCGGCGGCTTCGTGGCCGGCTCCTGCCGGGCCGGGCTGGTCACGGTCAGCGCTTCGCCGGCGATCGGGTGGCAGATCAAGGACGTCGACCACGGCCAGGTGGTCGATGCCCGGGTCCGGTTCGAGGCGACCAGCGGCGACGGCCGGGTCGAGGTGCACAGCTGGTGCTCGGGCGGCACCGCGAAGTTCTCGGTCGACGACCAGACCGGGGGCGACGACGGCGGCGGCAGCGGCAGCGGCTCGTCAGGTCGTGGCGGGGGAGACGGCTAGCTCTTCGGCCGTCCGCCCCGGTTCGACGGCTGCCACCTCGGTGGTCATCGCCAGCACCAGTCGCAGCGCGGCCACCCATACCAGGCAGGCGCCCAGCACGTGGACCGCGACGAGCGCCACCGGCAGGTCGGTGGCGTACTGCGCGTAGCCGACCAGACCCTGGGCGAGCACCACCCCGAGCAGCACCCGGACCCGCCGTCGGAGGACGGGAGGTACGTCGGTGGCCTGCAGCGCGATGGCCAGCCCGATGGTCAGGCCCACGAGCAGGAAGACCAGGTCGGCGTGCAGCTGAGTGACCTCAACCAGGTCGAACGGCAGCCGGTGGGTGGCGTTCTTGTCGCCCGAGTGCGGACCGGTGCCCGTGACCACGGTGCCGGCGAGCAGCAGCAGGGCGGTCACCACCAGCAGGCCGCGCCCGCCGAGCTGCACGGCCGGGTGCACCTCGCGCCGCGGCGGCACCCGCTGGCCAGCCGAAAGAACGTGCGCCCGGGTGGCGACGGCGATCAGTGCCACCGACAGCAGGAAGTGGGCCATCACCGTGACCGGGTTCAGGCCGGTCAGCACGGTCACGCCGCCGAGCACGGCCTGGGCGACGATCCCTCCAAACAGCAGTAGTGCGGCGGCCCGCAGGTCGCTGCGCCCCGCCCGCCAGGCCACGACGACCGCGGCCACCACGACGGCCGAGAGGGCGAAGGTGAGCATTCGGTTGCCGAACTCGACCAACCCGTGGCCGCCCATCTCGCGGGTCACCACCAGGCTGTGGTCGGTGCAACGCGGGAAGGTGGGACAGCCCAGCCCGGAAGCCGTGAGCCGCACCGCTCCGCCGGTGACCACGATGCCGATGTTGGCGACCAGCACGGCCAGGAAGACCCGGCGTACGGCGGTCGGGCTGGGCGTCCAGCCGCGCCATCGGTCGAGCATGGGACCAGCGTACGGGCGCTACTCCCAGCGGAAGGTGCGGGCGGCCAGGACGCCGCCGACCGCCGCCCAGCCCACGAGGACGCCGACCGACCACCAGGGCATCGGGTGCCCGTCGCGCAGCACCACCCGCAGGCCCTCCGACAGCGCGCCGGCCGGCAGGGCGTCGAGGAACGGGCGGGCCGCGTCGGGGAACCGGTCCAGCGGCACGGCGATGCCGCCGCTGACCAGGAACAGGAGGTAGACGAGGTTCGCGGCGGCCAGGGTCGCCTCGGCCCGCAGGGTCCCGGCCATCAGCAGCGCCAGCGAGGCGAACGCGGCGGTGCCGGCGAGCACGAGCAGCAGGACCGCGAGCCACGACCCGCGCGGGTCCCAGCCCATCAGCTGCGCGACGGTGCCGAGGAGCACCACCTGCAGGGCCTCGATCGTCAGCACCGAGAGGCCCTTGGCCGAAAGCAGCGCCCCCCGCGGCAGCGGTGACGCGCCCAGCCGCTTGAGCGCGCCGTACCTCCGCTCGAACCCGGTGCCGATGGCCAGCCCGGTGAACGCGGTCGACATGACGGCCAGGGCGAGCACGCCGGGCACCAGGAAGTCGACCCGGGCCGCACGGTTCCCGAGGTCCATCACCTCGACGCTGCCGAAGACGGTGAGCACCAGGACGGGGATGACCACCGTGAGCAGCAGCTGCTCGCCGTTGCGCAGCACCATCCTCACCTCGAGCCCTGTCTGGGCGGCCAGCATCCGGCCCAGCGGCGCGGCGCCGGGGTCCGGGGCGAAGGTGCCGGAGCTCGTGGTCGTGCTCACGCGCGCAGGTCCGAGCCGGTCAGGTCCAGGAAGACGTCCTCGAGGGATCGGCGGCCGACGGTCAGCCCCTCCGGCATGACCTCCCGGTCCGCGCACCAGCGGGTGAGGTCAGCAAGCAGGTGGGTGTCGACGTCGCCGTGCACCACGTAGCGACCAGGCGCCACCTCGTCGACCCGGCTGGCGGCCGGGAGGGCCGCCGCGAGCCCGGCGACGTCCAGGCCCGGCGGCCCGTCGAACCGAAGGCTGCCGCCGGCGCCGGCGGCGGTGAGCTCGCCGGGGGTGCCCACGGCGATCACCCGGCCGTGATCCACCACTACGACCTCGTCGGCCAGCCGCTCGGCCTCGTCCATGAAGTGGGTCGTCAGCACCACGGTCACGCCGTCGTGGCGCAGCGCCTCGACCAGCTCCCAGGTGGCCCGGCGCGCCTGCGGGTCCAGCCCGGCCGTCGGCTCGTCCAGGAAGACCAGCTCGGGCCGACCGACCACGGCCATGGCCAGCGACAGCCGCTGCTGCTGCCCGCCGGAAAGACGTCGGTACGTCGTGCGGCCGGCCGCGCCGAGGCCGAGCCGCTCGACCAGGGCCGGCACGTCGAGCGGGTGCGCGTGCAGCGAGGCGACGTGACGCAGCATCTCCTCGGCCTTCACGCCGGGGTAGACGCCCCCTTGCTGGAGCATCACGCCGACCCGGGGGCGCAGCGCCCGGGCATCGGTCCAGGGGTCCATCCCGAGGACGCGGACGGTGCCGCTGTCCGGGCGCCGGTACCCCTCGCAGGTCTCGACGGTCGTGGTCTTCCCGGCGCCGTTGGGCCCGAGAACGGCCGTGATCGTGCCCGCGGCCACCTGGAGGGTCAGCCCGTCGACCGCCGCGGTCAAGCCGTAGCGCTTGACCAGGTCGACGACCTCGACAGCGGGAGGCGTGGGCACCCGCCGAGTCTAAGGAGGCCCCCGTGTTTGCGATGCGCGGGTAATAACGGCACACTGGTGTTGTGAAAACCGGCCTGGACGATCGTACGCGCGACCGCGTCGCGCGTACCGTCATGGAGAACGGCCCGACCACCGCCGCCCTGCTGGCCGAGAACCTCGGCCTCACCCCGGCGGCGGTCCGCCGCCATCTGGACGCGCTGCTCGCCGACGGGCTGATCGAGGAGCGGGCGCCACGCGCCAGCGCGGTCCGTGGCCGCGGCCGACCGGCCCGCCTGTTCGCGGTCACCGACGCCGGTCGTGACTCCTTCGACCAGGACTACGACGACCTGGCGGCCAGCGCCCTGCGGTTCATGTCCGAGACCGGCGGCCGGGAAGCGGTGGCGGCCTTCGCCCGCCAGCGGGTGAGCGAGCTCGAGGCCCGCTACCGGCCGGTCGTCGAGGCGGCTGCCCCCGGGCAGCGCACCGAGGCGCTCGCGACCGCCCTGTCGGGCGACGGTTACGCTGCGACGACGCGCCCGACCGGGAGCGGCCCAGCTGCGGGGGAGCAGCTGTGCCAGCACCACTGCCCCGTCGCGCACGTCGCGGTGCAGTTCCCCGAGCTGTGCGAGGCAGAGACCGAGGTCTTCGCCCGCCTGCTCGGCACGCATGTCCAACGACTGGCCACCATCGCCCACGGCGATGGCGTCTGCACGACCCACGTCCCGACCGTCCGGCACGACCAGGACGACCCGGGCGCCGACAACCGGAGGAGCGCTCAGTGACCGCCATCCCCGAGACCACGCACGCCGAGGTCGACACCCTCGGCCGCTACGCCTTCGGCTGGTCCGACCCCGACTCCGCGGGCAGCACCGCCAAGCGCGGTCTGTCCGAGGACGTCGTGCGCAACATCTCGAACCTCAAGAGCGAGCCGCAGTGGATGCTCGACCTCCGGCTCAAGGGGCTGCGGCTGTTCGGCAAGAAGCCGATGCCGACCTGGGGCTCGGACCTCTCCGGCATCGACTTCGACAACATCAAGTACTTCGTGCGCTCCACCGAGAAGCAGGCGACCTCCTGGGACGAGCTGCCGGCCGACATCAAGAACACCTACGACCGGCTGGGCATCCCGGAGGCCGAGAAGCAGCGGCTGATCGCCGGCGTGGCCGCGCAGTACGAGTCCGAGGTGGTGTACCACCAGATCCGTGAGGACCTGGAGGAGAAGGGCGTCCTGTTCCTGGACACCGACACTGCGCTGCGCGAGCACGAGGACCTGTTCCGCGAGTACTTCGGCACGGTCATCCCGGTCGGCGACAACAAGTTCGCCGCACTGAACACGGCCGTGTGGTCCGGTGGCTCGTTCATCTACGTGCCGCCCGGCGTGAAGGTCGACATCCCGCTGCAGGCCTACTTCCGGATCAACACCGAGAACATGGTCCAGTTCGAGCGCACCCTGATCATCGCCGACGAAGGCTCCTCGTTGCACTACGTCGAGGGCTGCACCGCCCCGATCTACTCCTCTGACTCGCTGCACTCGGCGGTCGTCGAGATCATCGTGAAGAAGAACGCCCGAGTGCGCTACACCACAATCCAGAACTGGTCCAACAACGTCTACAACCTGGTGACCAAGCGGGCCGCCTGCCAGG
>JAVEDA010000419.1 GCA_030841195.1 Actinomycetota bacterium
GACTCCTCTGTGTGTTCGGGTCTTGCTTGCAGACATGACTCTGCGGCCCTGAGGAGGGGGGTCACATCGGGACGATGTCCTATCTCTCGCCGGCTCACCGGCGTACGACGGCTTAGGCCCGCCTAAGCCGTCTAAGGACCCTCTGACCTGCGGTTTTGCGGCGCGGGACTGTGGTCAGCGGTGGCCGGCGTCCAGGATCCGGGCCAGGAACTGGCGGGTCCGCGGCTCGGTCGGCTCGACCAGCACCTGCTCGGGCGGGCCCTGCTCGAGCACGACCCCGGCGTCGAGGAAGACCACGGTGTCGGCCGCCTGCCGGGCGAAGGACATCTCGTGGGTGGCCATCACGATGGTCATCCCCTGCTCCTTCAGCTCGCCCACCAGCGCTAGCACTTCGCCCACCAGCTCGGGGTCCAGCGCGGAGGTGACCTCGTCCAGCAGCAGCAGCCGCGGGTCGTTGGCCAGCGCCCGCACCACCGCCACCCGCTGCTGCTGCCCGCCGGAGAGCCGGTCCGGGTACTCCAGCGCCTTCTCGGCCAGCCCGACCCGCCGGAGCAGCACCATGGCCCGCTCCTCGGCCTCGGCCTTCTCCACCTTGCCCACCAGCCGCGGCGCCAGCGTGACGTTGGCCAGCACGGTCATGTGCGGGAACAGGTTGAACGCCTGGAACACCACCCCGATCCGCCGCCGGACCACGTCCGCATCGACCCGCGGGTCGGTGATGTCCTCGCCGTCCAGCCGGATCACCCCGTCGTCGACGGTCTCCAGCAGGTTGATGCAGCGCAGCAGGCTGGACTTGCCCGACCCGGACGCCCCGATCAGCGTCACCACCTGGTGCTCGGCCACCTCCAGGTCGACCGAGCGCAGCACCGTGTGGGTGCCGAACCGCTTGACCACGCCCTCGCAGCGCAGCACGGGCACGGGCCCCGGCTCCGGCTCCGCCACCTCCGGCTCGGCCGTCACAGCGCCCCGCTCGCCTGCTGCCGCCGGGCAGCCCGCAGGCCCACCCAGTCGGCCACCCGGATGGTCGGGATCGCCAGCAGCACGAAGAGCAGCCCGGCCACCATGTACGGCGTGTAGTTGAACGCCGCGTCGGCGTGCACCTGTGCCTGCCGGACCGCGTCGAAGGCGCCGAGCACCGAGATCAGGCCCACGTCCTTCTGCAGGGCCACGAAGTCGTTGAGCAGCGGGGGCAGCACCCGGCGTACGGCCTGCGGAAGCACCACCCGCCGCATCGTCTGCCCGTAGGACAGCCCGAGCGACCGGGCCGCCGCCCGCTGGCTCGGGTGCACCGACTCGATGCCGGCCCGGAACACCTCCGCGACGTACGCCGAGTAGGTGAGCACCAGCGCGATCGTGCCGAGCACGACCGGCGAGGTCGGGATCCCCTTCAGCTGCAGCCCGGGCAGCCCGAAGCCGACCAGGTACAGCAGGATGATCAACGGCATCCCGCGGAAGAAGTCGGTGTAGGTCGCGGCGAGTGCGCGGACCGGGAACCACAGCGGCCCGCGCAGGGTCCGGAGCGAGGCGATCGCGAGGCCGACGATGACGATCAGGACAGCGGAGACTGCCAGCACCCGGATGTTGAGCCAGAGCCCGGACAGGATGTCCGGGAACGAGTCCTTGGCAACCTCCCAGTCCAGGAAGGTGGCCTTGACCCGCGTCCAGCCCGGCGAGAGCACGGTCGCCGTCGCGACGACGCCGAGGAAGACCACCGTGCTGACGCCGGCCAGGGCCGTCGACCGCCGGGTCCGGCTCCGGCGGTAGCCGTCCCGCCAGCGCTGCAGGTCGCTGGGGCCGTCGTCGGGCAGGACCGGGAAGTACTCCGCGGGCACCGTCACGGTCGGCGTGCTAGTTCAGGACCGGCGCGCCGCCCTGGCTGAGCCACTGGTCGACCAGCTTGTCCAGGGTGCCGTCGGCCTTGAGCGCGTCCACCGCCTGGCTCACGCAGGTGGTCAGCGGGCTGTCCTTGTCCAGCACCAGGCCGAACTGCTCCGGGGTCCCTCCGCCGGCCGGCAGCTGACCCACGATCTTGCCCTTGTCCAGCTGCGCGGCGGCCATGTAGAACGCCGTCGGCAGGTCGGTGACCAGGGCGTCGATCTGGCCGTTCTCCAGTGCCTTCACGGCGTCGTTGTTGGAGTTGTAGACCCGCGGCTTGCCGCTCGGCGCGATCGCCGCGTTGATCGCGTCCAGGCTGGTGGTGCCCACCTGGGCGCCGAGGGTCAGGTCCTTGAGCTCGGCGATCGTGGTGGCGCCGGCCGCCTTGGATCCCTTGGTGGTGACGACCGCCTGGCTCACGTCGTAGTACGGCGAGGAGAAGTCCACCGCCTGCTTGCGCTTCTCGGTGATCGAGAACTCGTTGATGTCGAAGTCCCAGTTCTTCGGTGTCGGCTTGAAGACGCTGTTGAAGCCGACCCGCACCCAGTTGACCTCCTCCGCGGTGTAGCCGAGCTGGCCGGCCACCGCGGCCGCGACGGCGCCCTCGAAGCCCTTGCCGTTCTCCGGCTTGTCGTCGACGAACCACGGCTCGTAGACCGGTTTGTCGGTCGCGATCGTCAGGGTGCTGGCGTCGACCGTCTCCAGCCGGTCCCGCGCGCAGGCGTTGACGCTCTCGCTGGGCGAGCTGCTGGACGAGGGGCTCGTGGTGGTGCCGGTCGAGCTGGTGTCGCTCTTCGCCGCGCAGGCGGTGGTGAGGGCGGCGACAGCGACCAGGCAGACGAGGGTACGGCGGGAGAGGCGAGGGGTCATGGGCCAGATCGTAGGCACCCTGTGTGTCTTGCGGTGCAGTGTCCCAATGGTCCGCGCGCCGTCGGCCCTGGTTCCACCCGGCCGGTAGGCTGCGGCGTACCGCCCCCGCAGAGCTGGCAGGAGTGCCCGGATGGCCCGCGTCGTCGTCGACGTCATGCTCAAGCCCGAGATCCTCGACCCGCAGGGGAAGGCCGTCGCCCAGGCGCTGCCCCGCCTCGGGTACGACGGCATCGCCGCCGTCCGGCAGGGCAAACGGTTCGAGCTGGATGTTGTTGGCGAGATCACCGAGGAGCGGCTGGCCCAGATCCGCGGCGCCGCCGAGACCCTGCTGTCCAACCCGGTGATCGAGGACTTCACCGTCCGGGTCGAGGACGCCATCTGATGCGGGTGGGGGTCGTCACCTTCCCGGGCTCGCTGGACGACGCCGACGCGCGCCGCGCGGTCCGGCTGGCCGGAGCCGAGCCGGTGGCGCTCTGGCACGCCGACGCCGACCTGCACGGGGTCGACGCGGTGGTGCTGCCCGGCGGGTTCTCCTACGGCGACTACCTGCGCTGCGGCGCGATCGCCCGGTTCGCGCCGGTGATGGAGCCACTGGTCGAGGCCGCCCACGGTGGCCTGCCGGTGCTCGGCATCTGCAACGGCTTCCAGGTGCTCTGCGAGTCGCACCTGCTGCCGGGCGCCCTGATCCGCAACGACCACCGCAAGTTCAACTGCGTCGACCAGGCGCTGGTGGTCGAGAGCACGGCCACGGTGTGGACCAGCGGTTATGCGACCGGCCAGCGCATCGTCGTACCGCTGAAGAACGGGGAGGGCGGCTACGTCGCCGACGAGAAGACCCTGGACGGCCTCGAGGCCGAGGGCCGGGTCGTGGTGCGGTACGCCGGGGGCAACCCGAACGGGTCCTACCGCGACATCGCCGGCATCAGCAACGAGCGCGGCAACGTCGTCGGGCTGATGCCGCACCCCGAGCACGCGGTGGAGGACCTGACCGGTCCGTCGACCGACGGGCTGACGTTCTTCACCTCGGCGCTGAAGGCGGTCGTCGGTGTCTGAGACGGTCAAGCACGCGGAGACCACGCCCGAGGTGCAGCAGCCGTGGCGCGAGCTGGGGCTGAAGGAGGACGAGTACGCGCGGATCCGGGAGATCCTCGGCCGCCGCCCGACCTCGGCCGAGCTGGCGATGTACTCGGTGATGTGGAGCGAGCACTGCTCCTACAAGAGCTCCAAGTTGCACCTCGCGCAGTTCGGTCAGAAGGCCCCGAAGACCGACGCGCTGTTGGTGGGGATCGGTGAGAACGCCGGCGTCGTGGACATCGGCCAGGGCTGGGCGGTGACCTTCAAGGTCGAGTCGCACAACCACCCCTCTTATGTGGAGCCGTACCAGGGCGCCGCGACCGGCGTCGGCGGAATCGTGCGCGACATCATGTCGATGGGTGCCCGGCCGGTCGCGGTGATGGACCCGCTGCGGTTCGGGCCGGCCGACGCCGAGGACACCCGGCGGGTGCTGCCCGGCGTGGTCGCGGGCATCGGCGGCTACGGGAACTGCCTGGGCCTGCCCAACATCGGCGGCGAGGTCGTGTTCGACCCGTCGTACGCCGGCAACCCGCTGGTGAACGCGCTGTGCGTCGGGGTGGTCCGGCACGAAGATATAAAGCTGGCGTTCGCGTCCGGCAGGGGCAACCTGATCGTGCTGTTCGGGGCCGCGACCGGTGGCGACGGCATCGGCGGGGTCTCGGTGCTCGCCTCGGAGACGTTCGACGACGCGCACCCGACGAAGAGGCCCGCCGTGCAGGTCGGCGACCCGTTCATGGAGAAGGTGCTGATCGAGTGCTGCCTCGAGGTGTTCGCCGCCGACCTGGTGGTCGGCATCCAGGACCTCGGCGGCGCCGGGCTGTCCTGCGCGACCTCCGAGCTTGCGTCGGCCGGCGACGGTGGCATGACCGTGTGGCTCGACCGGGTGCCGCTACGCGACTCGTCGCTCGCTCCCGAGGAGATCCTCATGAGCGAGTCGCAGGAGCGGATGTGCGCAGTGGTCGAGCCCGCGAAGCTGGACGCGTTCCTGGACATCTGCGCGAAGTGGGACGTGCTGGCCACGGTCATCGGCGAGGTCGACGACAGCGGCCGGCTCACCGTGCAGTGGCACGGCGACACCATCGTCGACGTGCCGCCGCGGTCGGTGGCGCACGACGGCCCCGTCTACGAACGGCCGTTCGCCCGGCCGTCCTGGCAGGACGCGCTGCAGGCCGACGACCCGTCGTCGTTGCCCCGGCCGACGTCCGGCGACGAGCTGCGCGCGACGCTGCTGCAGATGGTGGCCGCGCCCAACCTCGCGTCGAAGTCCTGGGTCACCGACCAGTACGACCGCTACGTCCTCGGCAACACGGTGCTCGCCCAGCCGGAGGACGCCGGCGTGATCCGGGTCGACGACGAGACGCACCTCGGCGTCGCGCTGGCTACCGACGGCAACGGCCGGTTCGCCAAGCTCGACCCGTACGCCGGTGCGCAGCTGGCCCTGTCCGAGGCCTACCGCAACGTCGCGGTCAGCGGCGCCCGGCCGCTCGCGGTCACCGACTGCCTGAACTTCGGCTCACCTGAGGACCCCGACGTGATGTGGCAGTTCGCCGAGGCGACCCGCGGCCTGGCCGACGCGTGTCTCGAGCTCGGCGTCCCGGTGACGGGCGGCAACGTCAGCTTCTACAACCAGACCGGTGACGCGGCGATCAACCCGACGCCCGTGGTCGGGGTGCTCGGCGTGGTCGCCGATGTGCGTCGCCGGGTGCCGATCGGCTTCGGCGCAGCGGACGAGGTCGTGCTGCTGCTGGGAGAGGCCCGCGACGAGCTCGGCGGCTCGGAGTGGGCGCACCACGTGCACGGTCACCTCGGTGGGCTGCCGCCCCGTGTCGACCTGGCGGCCGAGAAGGCGCTAGGCGCCCTGATGGCGGCGGCGGCCGACGACGGGCTGGTCACCGCAGCCCACGACGTCTCCGATGGCGGGCTGGCCCAGACGCTGGTCGAGATGGTGCTGCGCCGCGGGGTGGGCGCGAGCGTCACCGTCGACGACGTCGCGGGCGATGCCTTCGTCGCGCTCTTCGCCGAGTCGGTCGCCAGGGCCGTCGTGGCGGTGCCCGCGGACCGGGTCGCGGACCTCGAGGCGAGCGCATCGTCGTACGGCGTGCCGGTGACGCGTCTCGGCAACACGGGGGGCGAAACCCTTGTGGTGCAGGGGGTTCTCACGGTCGCTGTCGACGAGCTCCGCGCCGCGCACGAGGGCACGTTCCCCGCCCTCTTCGGCTAACCCCGCGCCCCGCCCACCGCCGACTCGCCGCTCCCTCACATCTCCTCGTTGATCATGCAGCTTTGGGGATCTTGGTCGGTGGCGCCGCTGGCCTCTTCGGCTGCTAGCTGTCCGAGGCTGCCTGGCTGTCGGTCGGCTCCAGCCGTGGTGACGGCACCGCCGGTGTCCCGGCGAGCCGGTCGAGCACCGCCCGGGTGATGACGGCGGCGGACATCCGGGTGCCGATGGTGAACCCGAAGAACGGCCCGAAGTGTCCGGCGGCCGGCAGGCTGGTCAGGTACAGCCCGGGCACCGAGGTCTGGAAGCCGTCGTCGAGGTCAGGGATGCCGTCGTGGTGGGCCAGTGGCGGCAGGGTGCCGGCCCGGAGGAGCTGCAGGTCGTCGACATGCGGCAGGTACCCGGTGGCCAGCAGCACCTCGTCCACGACGACCCGGTCGCCGTCGTCGAGATCGACGCTCACCGAGCCGTCGTCCTCGAGCCGGGCGGCGGCCAGGCTGGTGCGCGGCCGGACCCGCACGATGGCCGGGGGCAGCCGGTCGGCGAGCCACGGCTCCACCTTCAACCGCCCCTCGGCCCAGAGCCTGACCCGGAAGCCCTCCTGCTCCGCCGAGCTCAGCCGGCTGAACCACCCGGGGTCTGTCGCCAGCCGGTCGACAATCGGCGAGACCCAGGTCCAGTCGGCAGCAGCGAAGGCCGGCGAGTCGTGGCGGTGCACGACGTCCACCTGACGTGCCCCGGCCTCGGCAAGCAGCGCGGCCCACTCGAAGGCGCTCTGCCGGCCGCCGACCAGCAGGTAGCGACGGTCGCGGGCGCCGGCGAAGTCGACCGCGTCGCAGGTGTGCCGCCACGATCCCGGTGGCAGCAGGGCCACCAGCTCGGCCGGCGCCCGGCGGTGCGGGCCCATGCCGAGGGCCAGCACGACAGCGCGAGCAGACACGACCGAGTGGTCCTCCAGGGTGGCCCGGAAGCTGCCGTCGGCGTCGTCCAGCCGCTGCACGTGCTGTGGCTCGGCCGTGATCCCCTTCTCGGCCGCGAACCAGCTGCAGTAGTCCAGGTAGAGCTCGCGAGTCAGGGGCTCGGCCTGGGCGGGCGTCAGGCCGCGGCTGGCGAGGAACGCCTCGATGGTCGCGACAGCCTGTACATCCAGGTGCCAGTCGCTCGCCGAGCGCAGCAGCATTCCTGCGGGCATCTGCTGCTGCCAGAACGACATCGGCCGCCCCACGACGTGGTGCGGCACTCCCTGGTGGCCCGCCTCGGCGGCCAGCGCCAGGCCGAACGGTCCCGCGCCCACGATCAGGAGGTCGGTAGTCCGCATGGCACCTCCGTGGAGCGGGCGGCTGGTCGCGAACCAACACCTCCACCCTGGAAGGGTGGCGCTCTAGCCGGTTGAGCTACGCCCGCACGAGTCGCACCGGGTGAGACCCGGCGAGACGCCGGTGGCCAGCCTAACCCGGCCGGCCCAACTCGGGCTGGACGTGCAGCAGGACCGGCCCGAGGTTCCGGACCGGTCCCGCTGGTGGAGCTGACTGCCTAGAAGGCGGCGGTGCCGTTCGGCGTGCCGTTGCCGGTCGGGCCGTCGTAGCCCACGACACCCGTGCACAGGTAGGCGCCGGTGGTGTTCTTGCCGTGCACGCAGCGGCCGTTGCTGCCGCTGGTCACGTCGTACAGCGAGCCGGCCGGGTGGGTGTACAGCGTTGTCGCTGCCGTCGGTGACCCGTGCCCGGTGACGCCGTAGATGCCGCCGATCAGCGGGGCCGAGACGCTGGTGCCACCGAAGACGTACCAGTTGTTGCCGCCCGTGCTGCCGTAGCTGTCGTACACGGACACGCCGGTCGCGGGGTCGGCGACCGCCGCCACGTCACCGATGGTCCGCCTGGCGCAGGCCGAGTCGTGCTGCCATGACGGCTTGGCGATGTACGACGAGCAGCCACTCCCCGCCCCGCTCCATACCGTTTCCGACGCCCGGGTGTTGCCGGACAGCGTGAGGTGGGTGCCGCCGACGGCTACAACATTGGCGAAGGCGGCCGGTGCCTGGGCGCCGTAGCCGCTGTCACCGGTGCTGGCCGTGATGGTTACGCCGGCGTGGTTGTAAGAGGCCGCGAGCGAAGTCTCGCTCGAGAACTCGTTGCCGCCGTAGGAGTTGCTGATGACCGTCGCCCCAGCCGTCGCGGCCCGGTTGACCGCGGTCGCGAGGTCGTTGAACGACGCGGAGTTGGCCCCGACGTAGAGGATCTTGCAGGCCGGGCACATGACCGAGACCATCTCGAGGTCGAGCATCTCCTCCTGGCCCCAGCCCACGTCGGCACCGACGGTGGTGATGGATCCTCCGCTCTGGCTCATCTGGGTGAACTGGCCCGTTGCGAGCGCCGTGATGCCGAGCGTGCTGCGGTACGTCGCCAGGTCGGCGGCCGCGTTCGGGTTCGCATAGGCGTCCACGATGGCGACTGTTGTCGTAGCCGCCCCGGTCCCGGTGATGCCGTACGCACCGCGAAGCTGGGCCGGTCCGTAGCCGGTCGGGCCCTGGGTGGCCAGCGGCTTGAGGTTCGAGTCGGTGCGGACCCGCGCGTCGCAAGCCGCGTAGCCCGTCGCCGCGTGGGCGCAGACCCGCTTGGAGTACGCATTCGACGCCGCGTCCGCTGTGCCGCCGGCGCTGACGAGGGACGTCACCAGGGTGGCGGCAGCAGCGGCTGCCAGGGCGATCCTGCTGGCTTTCATGACACCTCGAGGAGAAAGGCCCTCGGGAGGAGGGCGGCCACCGTGCATCCTGCGGTCAGGTGCCCGATTTGTCTAGAGCCCGTGCGGTCAAGGGATCGTCAGGGCCGTCCACAAGAATGGCGGGATGACGCCGTCGCCGCAGGAGTTCCACGAACGGGCCGTCGCGGCCGTCGCCGTCGACGACCTGGCCGACCTCGGCGAGAGCCGGCTCTGACGGTGCCGGCCCGCCGCCGTACCGACCCCGAGGTGGGCCTGGCCGCGCTGTCGAGGGCACGCGCGGCCGCCGTTCCGGAGCGAGCCGACGTCCGCGATGCGGTCCGCTACCTGCTCGAGGAGCTGGCCGCCCGCGCGCCCGGCCGGTCGGTCGAGGTCCGCGTGCCGCCGTACGCCGCGGTGCAGTGCGTCGAGGGCCCGCGGCACACCCGCGGGACACCGGCCAACGTCGTCGAGATCGACCCGACCACCTGGCTGGCGCTGGCCACCGGCGCCACCAGCTGGGAGACCGCCGTCGCCGCGGGCCGGGTGCACGCCAGCGGCGGGCGGGCCGACCTGTCCCCGTACCTCCCGCTGGTCTGACACCCTTTGACCGTGCTGTCCGCCCGGGTCGCCGCCGCCGTCCTGTCGCTGGCTGCGGTCTCAGTCGTCCCGGTGGTCGTCGCCGCACCGGCAGGTGCAGCCTCCCCCGTCGTGACCACCCGCGAGGTCCTGGGTACGTCGGTAGAAGGCCGCCCGATCGTGCTAGTGCACCGCACCACCGACGCGACCTTGGCTGCCGCAGCCGCGGGGGAGCCGACCCGCACGGTGCTGGTAATCGGCAGCATCCACGGCGACGAGCAGGCTGGGCTGCGGGTGATCAGGCGGTTGCGCGACCGCGACCGCCTGCCGGTCGGCCTCGACCTCTGGCTGATCCGCACGGTGAACCCGGACGGCACCGCCCACGACGTACGCACCAACGCGCACGGCGTCGACCTCAACCGCAACTTCCCCTACCTGTGGCACAGCAGCCCGCGCGGCGCCACCTGGTCGGGCAAGCAGCCGCTGTCCGAGCCGGAGAGCGTGCTGCTGCGCGACCTGGTCCGCCGGCTGCAGCCGGACCTCACCCTCGTGTTCCACCAGCCGTTGTTCGGGGTCGGGGCCAGCGACAAGGGGATGCCGATGGTGCGCGCGCTGGCCGCCGGGATGCGGCTGCCGGTGGACGAGTTCCACTGCACCGGGATCTGCTACGGCACCTTCACCGGCTGGGTCAACAACCGCACCCCGGGCCTGTCCGTGACGGTTGAGTTCGGCCACCGGGTCCAGCCCTGGCGGATCGGCCGGGCCGCCCGCACCGTGGTCGAGGTCGGGCTGACCGGACCGCTCCCGACCTGATCCATGGGTGCGGAACGACGCGCCAAGTCACGGATCGGCCACGATTTCAGCCGTGATAGCGGGTTCGGACGACGGAATTCGTTCCCTGAGGCCGTCCTGGACGCTAGGTTGTCGCCCAGGTCGTCCAGCCGGCGGAGGTGGCAGTTGAGCGAGGCCGCGGTGCGGCTCGTCGGGCTGCGCAAGGTGTTCGGCGCCCGCGGCGGCTCGTCCGAGGACGTCGTCGCGGTGGACTCCGTCGACCTCGAGGTCGGTGACGGCGAGTTCTTCGCCATGCTCGGCCCGTCCGGCTCCGGCAAGACCACCGTGCTGCGCATGATCGCCGGGTTCGAGCAGCCCACGGCCGGGTCGGTATACCTCGGCGGCCGCGACGTCACCCGGGACGCCCCGTTCGACCGCGACGTGAACACGGTCTTCCAGGACTACGCGCTCTTCCCGCACATGTCGGTCGCGCAGAATGTCGCCTACGGCTTGCGGGTCAAGGGCGTCGGCAAGGCCGAGCGCACCAAGCGGGCGGCCGAGGCGCTCGCCAGCGTCCGGCTCGAGGCGTACGGCGCCCGGC
>JAVEDA010000450.1 GCA_030841195.1 Actinomycetota bacterium
CTGGGCGCTGCACGAGGAGGCCGGCCGCGGAGACCGCCCGGTGGCGTTGCAGGTGACGGTGCTTGAGGCGACCGGCCAGGTCGGGGGCAAGCTGCGAGTCAGCGACCTGGCCGGGGTGGCGGTCGACGAGGGCGCGGAGTCGCTGCTGCTGCGCCGGCCCGAGGCCGTGGCGCTGGCCCGGGCCGCCGGCCTCGGCCCCGACCTGGAGGACGCGGCGACGACCAGCGCCGCGGTCTGGACCCGCGGCCGGATGCATCCGCTGCCGCGGGCGACCGTGATGGGCGTGCCGAGCGACCTGCGCTCGCTGGCCGCCAGCGGCCTGCTGACCGGGCGCGAGCTCTCCCGGGTGCCCGTCGACTCGTGGCTGCCGCGGACCCGGACCGGCGAGGACGTCTCGGTGGGCCGCTACGTCGCGGCCCGGATGGGCCGAGCCGTCGTCGACCGGCTGGTCGAGCCGCTGCTGGGCGGGGTCTACGCCGGCCGGGCCGACGAGCTGTCGCTGGAGGCCACCCTGCCCCAGCTCGCGCCGCACGCCCGCCGCGAGCGCTCGCTGCTGGCCGCCGCCCGGGCCAGCCGGGTCGCTGCCGACGTCGGGGCGAATGACGGCGCGGTCTTCGGGGCACCCCGCGGCGGTGTCGGGCGGCTGCCGGCTGCCGTCGCGCGGCTCTCCGGCGCCACCGTCCGCACCGGCGTCACCGTCCGTGAGCTGGGCCGGACCCCGGACGGCTGGCGGCTCGTCGTCGGCCCCACCCGCTCGCCCGAAGAGCTGCTCGCCGACGCGGTGGTGCTGGCCGTCCCTGCAGCCCCGACCGCCCGGCTGCTGCGCCCGCACGCCGCGGCAGCCGCGTCCGAGCTGACCCAGATCCGCTACTCGTCGATGGCCGTGGTGGCGCTGGCCTTCCCGGCGACGGCCTTCCCGTCGCTCCCGACCGGCTCCGGCTTCCTGGTGCCGCCGGTGGACGGCCGGTCGGTCAAGGCGGTCACCTTCTCCTCGACGAAGTGGGGCTGGTACGCCGGTGCGGCGCCCGGTCTGGTCGTGGTCCGGGCGTCGGTCGGGCGGCTGGGCGAGGAGGCCGTGCTGCAGCGCGACGACGCCGACCTGGTCGACCTGGTGCTGGCCGACCTGACCGACGCGCTCGGGGTGACCGACCCACCGCTGGACGCCCGGGTGACCCGCTGGGGCGGCGGCCTGCCGCAGTACACGGTCGGCCACCGGGGCCGGGTCGAGCGGATCCGGGCCGCGGTGGCCCAGCTCCCCGGGCTGGCCGTCGCGGGAGCGGCCTACGACGGCGTGGGGGTGCCGGCCTGCGTGGCCTCCGGGGAGCAAGCCGCCCTCGAGGTGCTGCGACAATGGCGGGCATGAGCACGACGGATCCCGGGACCAAGCCGAAGGCGCGAGATCTCAACCAGGTGATCCGCTACACGATGTGGTCCGTCTTCCGGCTGCGCGACAGGCTGCCCGACGACCGTGCGGCCGTCGCCGCCGAGGTCGAGGCGCTGATGGATCAGCTCGCGGCCAAGGACGTCGTCACCCGCGGCACCTACGACGTGGCCGGTCTGCGCGCCGACGCGGACGTGATGATCTGGTGGCACGCGCCGACTGCCGAGGACCTGCAGGAGGCCTACGGCCGGTTCCGTCGCACGACCCTCGGTGCCTCGTGCGACCCGGTGTGGTCGGTGATGGCGCTGCACCGGCCGGCCGAGTTCAACAAGGGGCACGTGCCGGCGTTCCTCGCCGACGAGGAGGCGCACGACTGGATCTGCGTCTACCCCTTCGTGCGGTCCTACGACTGGTACCTCCTGCCCGACGAGGAGCGGCGCGCGATGCTGGCCGAGCACGGCCAGATGGCGCGCAGCTATCCCGACGTCCGGGCCAACACGGTCTCCTCGTTCGCGCTGGGCGACTACGAGTGGCTGCTCGCCTTCGAGGCCGACGAGCTGCACCGCATCGTCGACCTGATGCGCCACCTGCGCGGGTCGCAGACCCGGCTGCACGTGCGCGAGGAGGTCCCGTTCTACACCGGCCGGCGCAAGCCGATCAGCGAGCTCGTGGCCGGGTTGCCTTGAGCGCGTCCCCGCACGGCAACGACGGGCACGGCCCGGAGACCGACGTACCGCAGCAGCCGCAGCCACCAGAGGCCGTCGAAGCACCCAGCAGGTTGCGGATCCGGGACCAGATCGGCGCTCGGTCGCGGCTGATCGCGGTGGTGCTCAGCGTGTCGCTGCTCTACATCATCATCGACATCTTCGTGCACGGCCCGCTGACCCGGCTCGACGTCAAGATCGAGGCTTGGGACGGGCAGACGGCCATCCCGCAGCTGGACTCCGCCGCCTGGGCCTACGACAAGATGGGGCAGCGTTCGGTGCTCGTCCCGATCCTGCTGGTCGTCGCCGGGGTCTTCGCCCGGCGCCACCGCACCTGGCGTCCGGTGGTGCTCGCCGCGATGTCCTTCCTGGTCCTCAACGTCGTCGTCGGCGCGATGAAGATCCTGATCGGCCGGTCCGAGACCGAGACCGGCAGCCCCGACGTGCTCAACGGCGGAGTGATCTTCCCGTCCGGCCACTCGTCGAACATGGTGCTGACCGGCGGCGTCATCATCTACCTGTTCCTGCGGTACGCCGAGAACCCGCCGTTGCGGCGGATCGGTGCCCTGTGGGCGGTCCTGACCACGCTGACGTGCCTGACCAGCCTCTACATCGGCAGCCACTGGCTGACCGACCTGATCGGCGGCGCGCTCGTCGGTGGCCTGCTGCTGCAGTCGGTCATCCTGTTCGACATCGCGACCGCTGACGTGCGGTACACCCGACCGTGGTGGTGGCGGCGGACGGTGGCCCTACTGCCCTTCCTCGAGACGAATCGAGACGGAGTTGATGCAGTAGCGGTCCCCGGTCGGCGTCTGGGGAGCGTCGTCGAAGACGTGCCCGAGGTGGGAGCCGCAGCGGCGGCACCGGACCTCCGTTCGACGCATGCCGAATGACCGGTCCTCGATGAGCTCGACCGCGTCGCCTTCCCGCGGCTCGTAGAACGAGGGCCAGCCGCAGTGCGAGTCGAACTTCGCCTCGCTGCGGAACAGCTCGGCCCCGCAGGCCCGGCAGCTGTAGATGCCGACCTGCTTGCTGTCGGTGTACTCGCCGGTGAAGGCCCGCTCGGTGCCGCCCTCGCGGAGCACCTTGTACTCCTGCGGGCTCAGCTCAGCGCGCCACTCGTCCTCGGACTTCTGCACGGGGTACGCGGTCTCGGCGCTGCTGCCGGCCGGCGTCGACTTCTTGAACATGCTTCGACAGTACGTCGGGGCTGCAAGTCGCGCACCACCAGCCGATAGCGTGCTGGCATGGCATCACCGTTCGAGGAGATCGAGGTCGGGCCGCGCACGGTCAAGGTGACCAACCCGGACAAGCTGATCTTCCCGGACGCGGGGATCACCAAGCGGGAGCTGGTCGGCTACTACGTCGCGGTCGGCGACGGCATCCTGCGGGCGTTGTCCAACCGGCCGGTCACCCTCGAGCGCTGGACCAGCGGCGTGCACGAGGGCGTCCGGCTGGCCACCAGGGCCGACGGGCGCGGCGCGGACGCGTTCTACCAGAAGCGCATCAGCAAGGGCGCGCCGGAGTGGGTGGAGACGGCGCACATCTCCTTCCCCAGCGGCCGGACCGCCGACGAGGTGTGCGTCACTGAGCTGGCCACGGTGGCTTGGTGCGCGCAGCAGAACACCATCACCTTCCACCCCTGGCCCGTACGCCGGGTCGACGTGGACCACCCGGACGAGCTGCGGATCGACCTCGACCCGCAGCCGGGCACCAACTTCCACGACGCGGTGCGGGTCGCGGGCGTGGCCCGCGAGGTGCTCGACGGGCTGGGCTGGCGCGGGTTCCCCAAGACGTCCGGGAATCGCGGCGTGCACATCTACGTCCGGATCGAGCCGAGGTGGACCTTCACCGACGTACGGCACGCGGCCATCGCGTTCGGGCGCGAGCTCGAGAGGCGGATGTCCGGGCGCGTCACCACGAAGTGGTGGAAGGAAGAACGCGGCCAGACGATCTTTGTCGACTACAACCAGAACGCGAGGGACCGCACGATCGCCTCGGCGTACTCCATCCGCCCGTTGCCGCACGCGCCCGTTTCCGCCCCCGTGGAGTGGACCGAGCTG
>JAVEDA010000184.1 GCA_030841195.1 Actinomycetota bacterium
CTGGTGCTGGCCGCCGGCGCCGGCCGGCGGTTCGGCGGGCCCAAGGCGCTGGTCGAGCTCGACGGGGAGCGGCTGGTCGACCGCGCGGTGCGGGTGCTGGGCGAGGGCGGGGTCACCAGCCGGTACGTCGTGCAGGGAGCCGCCGACCTCACCGGCCTGTCCGGGGCCGAGCTCGTCGACAACCCCGACTGGGCCGAGGGAATGGGGTCGTCGCTGAGGGTGGGGCTGGCCGCGATGCCCGCGGTGGTGGCGGCCGTCCTGGTGGTCCCGGTGGACCAGCCGGGACTCACGCCGGCGGCAGTGCGCCGGGTGATCGACGCGGCCGGTGACGACCTGCGATCGGCACTGGTCGTGGCGACCTATGCCGATCGCGCCGGTCACCCGGTGCTCCTCGGCCGGGACCACTGGCCTGACGTAGCTGCCGAGGCAGTGGGCGACGTCGGTGCCCGGCCGGTGCTTGCGGCGCGGGCCAACCTCGTCGTCCGGGTCGAGTGCGCAGACATCGGGGACGGCCACGACGTGGACGTCCCCAGCGACCTGGAGCGCCCTCCCCAAATCCCCCGTTGATCATGCAACTTTGGGGATCTTGCCTATCAGCGCAGGTCAAGCCAGCAGTCGCGGCATGTCGATCACGCAACTGGGGGGATCTTGCGCCCGTGAGGGTCAGCACCCGGCGTCCGACCGATGCGGGGGAGTGGGGGAGTGCACGGAAGGGGGGACCCCTACGGTGGGCGCATGCAGCTGGCAGCCCGGACCGAGGTGGGGCACGTCAGGTCGCGCAACGAGGACGCGCTGCTGGTGGCCGCTGAGGACGGGGTGGTGGCCGTCTTCGACGGGCTCGGCGGGCACCCCTCCGGCGACGTCGCCAGCGCGACCGCGGCGGCCAGCCTGCGCGAGTCCGGCCTAACCGCCGCGTCCTCCGCCGACGAGCTGGTGGCGGCCCTGCAGACCGCGCACGACGCCGTGGCCGCCGCCGCCGACGAGGACCCGAGCCGGGCCGGCATGGCGACCACCGCGGTCGTGGCCACGCTGGCCGGCAGCACCGCCCGGGTGGCGCACGTCGGCGACAGCCGGGCCTACCTGCTCGACGCCGCCGGCCGGCTGCACCAGATAACTCGCGACCACGGCATGGGCGGCTACATCACCCAGGCGCTCGGCCTGGACCGCGGCGTCGACCCGGATCTGACCGAGGTTGCCACGCCGCC
This sequence comes from Actinomycetota bacterium, assembly GCA_030841195.1. Classification (GTDB taxonomy): domain Bacteria; phylum Actinomycetota; class Actinomycetes; order JACCUZ01; family JACCUZ01; genus JAVEDA01. Next base: position 1,206 of record JAVEDA010000184.1, read on the forward strand.
GGGGGCGCGACTGCTGCTCTGCTCGGACGGCTTGTCCAACATGGTCGACGCGGCAGAGATCGGTGCGCTGCTCGGCGCGGGTGACGCGGAGGCGGCCTGCGACGCGCTGGTCGAGGCCGCGCTGGAACGGGGCGGGATCGACAACGTCACGGTGGTCGTCGCCGTTTTGTGAGGGGCGCGTCAACGCGCGGGCGTGATGAATCCGGTGACCGACCCGACGCCAGTGAAGGTGAGTGGGCCGAGGTCTGGATCGTCGAAGGAATCGGTGATGGTGAAGGTGCAGGCCGTCGTCGTGGCCCGCGTCTGGTTGTCTGAGCTCCCCTTGGACGCCGCTGGATCGACGAACTCGTCGATCACGTTGCCGTCGGCATCGGTGATAGTGCCGTGCAGCTCGCCGAAGGCGGTGGGCACCAGGATGCTGTTGCTGGCCGAATCGTGCGCCGGTGTGAACTCGCCGTTGCCGTTGATCGTCACGTCGTAGGTGACCCCGTTTTCGCAGACGATCGGAAAGGTCTCGCCCTTCGGGTCGGCCGAGGCGGCGCTGGCGCCGACGAGCGACGTGGCGATCGCCACTCCCGTGACGAGCAGTGCCGAGCGTGTCCTCATGGTTCCTCCTCTGGCGAGCTTCCATTGGCACGTCCACACTGCGCGGGTCCCGCGGCCGCGGCGATAGTCAATGCAGGTGATTCACCGGGTGCACCCTGTCGGCGACGCTCCGTGCATGAGTCAACCGCGGCATCGGGGAGGATCCCTCCGTGACCGACGTGGACGTGGTGGTGGCCCACGACGGCCGGTCGTACGCCGGCCCGCCTCCTCGGCGACCGCCGCCTGCTCGAGCTGCCGCACCGCCGTGGCACCGGGGAGGATGACCCGAACTTCATGACCCGGCCATGTATCAGCCTTCCGGTCCGGCCCTCTTCCTGGTGCAGCGCCACGACAACAGCGGAGCGAACTGCGGGTGATGTGGGCGTGGAGGGGACGCCCGCGTCACTCGCAGTCTCTGCTCAGAGCGGCGGAGCGAGCTCGGCCAGCGCGGCCACGGCCTCCGGGAAGATCGACGCCGGCGGGTTGACCAGGCCGGCGCCGACCTGCCCGGTGCCGGCGACCTTGCCGGCCATGCCGGTGTTGATGTGCGGCAGGATCCCGGTGCGGGTCACCAGGGTGGCGTCGATCCCGGTGGGGGTGCCGCGGAAGCCGAGCACCGGCACCTGGTAGGTCGGGTTCTCGGCCAGCGTGATCTCGTACATCAGCCGGGTGGCCTCGATCGCGTCGGCCACCTCGCCGCCGACGAACCGCACGATCGCCGGTGCGGCCGCCATCGCGAAGCCGCCGATCCCGCCGGTCTCGGTGATGGCCGAGTCACCGATGTCGGGGTTGGCGTCGTCCGGGCCGAACGAGCCGAGGTAGAGGCCCTCGGGGGTGTTCGCCGGTCCGGTGAACCAGCGGTCGCCGGTGCCGGAGACCTGGATGCCGAAGTCGGTGCCGTTGCGTGCCATCGCGACCACGACGCTCGACCCGGGGACGTCGCGGGCGGCGTCGCAGGCCAGCTTGCAGGCGGGCATCCCGAGGTTGAGGAAGAAGTGGTCGTTGCCGCCGACGAACCGGGCCGCCTCGGCGACCTCGGACGTGGGGGCGCCTGACCGGATCAGGTCGGGCAGGATCTCGCGCAGGAACATCAGCGTGCCCGCGCGGTTGCGGTTGTGGCCCTCGTCGCCCATCTGCAGCATCTGCGCGGCGATCGCCTTGACGTCGACGGGGCTGGTCTTCGCATGCGAGCGCACCGCCGTCTGCAGCAGCGGCCCGAGCACGTCGGACATCCAGCGCAGCCGCTCGATCACCTCGGGCCCGTAGGCCCCGTATCGCAGAACCTTGCCGAGGCCCTCGTTCAGCGAGCACCAGGCGGTGCCGCCGTGCACTGGGTCGCGCAGCTCGAACATCCACATCGACGGGCTCACCACGCCGGCCATCGGCCCGACCGTGCGGTGGTGGTGGCACGGGTCCAGCGACACCCCGTCGCCGCGGGCCAGCGCAGCCTCGGCCTCCTCCGCCGTGCCGGCCAGTCCCTCGAGCAGCAGCGCCCCGATCAGCGCGCCGCGCAGCGGCCCGGCCGCGCGGTCCCAGCCGATCGGCGGCCCGGCGTGCAGGAACTCGCCGCGGCCCAGGCCGAGCGCCTCCCCGGCCGGCCGGACGTCGACCAGCTCGGCCCCGGCCGTGAGCATCTTCTCGACCGCGGCGGCGTTGCCGGGTCCGCGCCGCGGGTCGGCCAGCACCCGGGCCAGGTCCGCCTCGATCCCGGCGTCGCCCAGCGGCGGTCGCCAGTCGACCTGGGTCACCGGCACTGCCTGCGCGGCCAGCGCGTCGGAGAACAGCTGCGCGCCCACGGCGACGACCCGTAGGGATTGCGCCCCGTCCAGCAGGCTCATGGCTGTCCACCCCCGGAACTGGACGCTCCCGCACCAGACACGCCGCAGGACTGGTGCGTCGGCGTCCAAAGGATCTTCATTGGGGGGTGCCTCCGGCCGTGACGAGGGCGACGGCGTGCCGGGCGGCGGCCGCGTTGGAGAGGAAGACCGAGGCGCCGGCCTCGTGCAAGGCCTCGGCCTGCCGGCGCGGGTCCTGCGGCTCGTCCCGGGTGGCGCACAGCGACACGACCACCGCGAGCTCCCGGCCACCGTCGCGGGCGGTGGCGACGGCCGTGGCGATCGCCGGGGCGAGCTCGGCGGCCGGGTCCGGGTGGGCGCCGTGCCCGAGCACCACGTCGAGCAGGACCACGCTGCAGCGCGGGTCCGCGGCCTCGACCGCGATCCGGTCGACCCGGCTGCGCTGGTCGATCATCGGGTGCGCGCGGCCCTGGGTCAGGGCGTCGTCGCCGAAGTCGAGCATCAGGTGCCCGTCGGCCCGCAGGTCCGCCCCGACAGCCCACTCGGGGCGCAGCGGGATGTTGGACCGGATGTCGCCGAGCTCGGCCGCCGCGATCAGCATCGCCTCGTCGCAGAGGGTGCCGCCGGCGAACAGCCCGCGCAGCGCGCCGCCCGGCGACGGTGCCGGCTGGTCGGCCCAGGACCACGGCTCCGCCCAGCTGCCGCCCACCGCATCGACGGCCTGGCGGGCAACGTCGGTCAGGTCGCTGGTCTGGCCCTCGCCCGGCCCGAGCAGGGCGAGCAGCACCGGCGTGGCCAGCGACCCGGCGTACGCCGTGATCTCGGCCGCAACAGCGGGGTCGGGCGGCTTGGAGACCAGCACGATCAGCTCGGTGGCCGGGTCGTCGTCGAGCAGGGCCAGCGCCGCGCGGGTGGAGCGGCCGCGGACGGCCGCGGACAGGTCGCGGCCACCGACGCCGAGGCAGTGGCTCACGCCGACGTCCCGGGTGTCGAGCATGCACATGACCTGCTGGGCGCCGGTCCCGCTCGCGGCCACCAGCCCGACCGGGCCGGGGCGCACCGCGTTGGCGAAGCCGAGCCCGACGCCCCCGACCACCGCGGTCCCGCAGTCGGGGCCCATCACCAGCAGGTCGCGGGCCGCGGCCTCGTCCTTGAGCCGCACCTCGGCCTCGACCGGCACGTTGTCGCTGAAGACCAGCACCGACAGGCCCGCGCCGAGCGCGTCCATGGCCTCGGTGAACGCGTGCGGGCCGGGGACCGAGACGAGGGCGAGGTCCGCTCCGCCGGTACGCCGGGCGGCTGAGGCCACGGTGCGCGGCGCGGGTCCGGCGCCACCCAGCCCGTCCCCGCCGGCCGAGCCGGCCGAAGCCGCGGTGAGGGCCTGCTCCAGCGCGACCAGAGCCCGGTCCGCGGCGT
>JAVEDA010000470.1 GCA_030841195.1 Actinomycetota bacterium
CTTCTTCATCCTGCAGAAGCAGTTCGTCTCCGGCCTCACGCTCGGTGCCACCAAGGGATGACCGGTCTCGTGCACCTTCGCTCGGCCGGAGCGAGCGTCCTGCTGGACGCGTCCGGGCCGGGGGTGCCGGCCGTCCTGCACTGGGGCCCGGACCTCGGCTCCGCGTTGCCCGACGCGTCGGCATTCGTCCCTGCGCGGGCGAGGAGCGCGCCGGACGTGGCCGTCCCGCTCACGCTGTTGGCTGGGGGCGTCGGTTCGACCCAGCACCGCCCCGCTCTGCGCGGCGGACCGCCGTGGGCGCCGCACTGGGAGCTCACCGAAGCCCAGGCCGACGACCAGGCTGCCCGGCTCACCTGCCGGGCCCACGCCGCGGGCCTGGTGCTCAGGACCGATCTCCTGCTCGACGACGCGGGTGTGCTGATCGTGCGACACGAGCTGCACAACGCCGGCCGCACGGCGTACATCCTGGACCGGCTCGGGGTGGTCCTTCCCCTGCCGTCGGGGGCCACCGAACTGTTGGACCTGACCGGTCGTTGGTGCCGCGAGCGCCACCCGCAGCGGCTCGACTGGTCAGCCCAAGGGACGTGGTCCCGCGACTCGCGGCACGGTCGCACCGGCCACGACGCGAGCTTGCTGCTGGTCGCGGGGACCCCGGGGTTCGGCAACCGGCACGGTGACGTGCGCGGACTGCACCTCGCATGGAGCGGCGACCAGACGACCTGGGCCGAGCGCCGGCCGGACGGGCGGGCGGTCCTGGGGGCTGCCGAACAGCTCGGCGCGGGTGAAGTCGTGCTCGCTCCCGGGGAGAGCTACCGCACACCCGACGTGCTGGCCGTCTGGTCGGGCGACGGGCTCGATGGCGTGAGCCGACGGCTGCACCAGCACGTGCGGGCCCGGCCGGGGCACCCACGCACTCCGCGGCCAGTCGTGCTCAACACCTGGGAGGCCGTCTACTTCGACCACCGGCTGGAGCGGCTGACCGGCCTGGCCGACGTCGCGGCGTCGCTGGGCGTCGAGCGGTTCGTGCTCGACGACGGGTGGTTCCTGCACCGCCGGAACGACCGGGCCGGTCTCGGCGACTGGACCGTGGACCCGGACGTGTGGCCGGATGGCCTCAACCCTCTGGTCGACCATGTGCGTGGGCTTGGCATGGAGTTCGGCCTGTGGGTCGAGCCGGAGATGGTCAACGAAGACTCCGACCTTTACCGGGCCCATCCCGACTGGGTGCTGCGGGCGGGCGATGCCCTTCCCGACCCGTGGCGCCACCAGCAGGTGCTCGACCTGGCCGTGCCGGCGGCCTGGGAGCACCTGCTCGACCGGCTGGACGAGCTGCTGCGCGACCACGACATCGCCTACCTGAAGTGGGACCACAACCGCGACCTCATCGAGACCGGCCACGACGGGCGGCCGGGTGTGCACGCGCAGACCCTGGCGGTGTACCGAATGCTCGACGAGCTGCGCCGGCGTCACCCCGGGGTCGAGATCGAGTCCTGTGCTTCGGGCGGCGCGCGAGTGGACCTCGGCATCCTGGCCCGCACCGACCGGGTCTGGGCCAGCGACACGAACGACGCGCTGGAGCGCCAGACGATTCAGCGGTGGACCCAGCTGCTGCTGCCGCCCGAGCTCGTCGGCAGCCACGTCGGGCCGCCACGCGCGCACACGACCGGCCGCACCCACGACCTCTCGTTCCGGGGTGCGACCGCACTCTTCGGCCACTTCGGCATCGAGTGGGACGTCAGCGCAGTGGCCCACGACGAGCGGGCTCGGCTGGCCGCGCTGGTGGCCACCTACCGCCGGCACCGCGCGCTGCTGCACTCTGGCGAGGTCGTGCACGCCGACCACCCGGACCCGGCTGCAGCCGTCCACGGGGTGGTTGCGGCGGACCGCTCGGAGGCCCTGTTCGCCTACGTCGCACTCGCCAGCACGGCGGCGGAGGTGCCCGGACCGGCCCGCCTGCCGGGGCTGGACCAGGCGTCGTCGTACCGCATCGACGTCGTCGACACCGGCGGGACGGCGTTCGTCGTGGAGCAAGCGGCACCCGGCTGGTGGCCGGCCGAGGGGGCTCCAGGCCCGGTGCTGACGGGGTCGTTCCTCGATCTGGTGGGGCTACCGATGCCGGTCCTCGGCCCCGAGCAGGCCGTGGTCCTGCACCTCACCCGGGTGTGACGGGCTGACCTGCGCGCGAGGCCGGTCTGCCCCGTTCGTCTACGCTGTGCGGATGGACGGCTGCTCCAGACCGGCGTGCCGACTCGACCCCCCTGGGACGTGTGGCAAGCCGTGAACGGAACGCTCGCCAATGCCCTGCTTGTGGGCTTCTTCCTGGTGCTCGGCGGCTTCTTCTCCGGGTCAGAGACCGCGCTCGTGTCGCTGCGCGAAGGTCAGGTCAAGGCGCTGGCCCAGCGCGGCCGACGCGGCGAGAAGGTCGCCGCCCTGCACGCCGACCCCAACCGCTTCCTCGCGGCCGCCCAGGTCGGGGTCACCCTGGCCGGGTTCCTGTCGGCGGCGTTCGGTGCCTCGGCCTTCGCCGACGACCTGGCGCCGGTGCTGCGTGGCTGGGGCCTGTCCGACGGGCCCGGTGTCCAGACGGGGGACAAGGACGCGGCGTACTGGCTCGCGTTCTTCATCGTCACGCTGGTCATCACCTACCTGGCCCTGGTGATCAGCGAGCTGACTCCCAAGCGGCTCGCCCTACAGCGCGCCGAGGGCATCTCGCTGCTCGCCGCGCCGACGCTGGACCGGCTGGCGCGCGCGTCCCGTCCCGTCATCTGGCTGCTGTCACGGTCGACCGATCTCGTGGTCCGGCTGCTCGGTGCCGACCCTTCGGCGGGACGCGAGACGATCTCGGAGGAGGAGCTGCGCGGCATCGTCGCCGGTCACGAGAGCCTCGGCCACGAGGAGCGTCAGCTCATCGAGGACGTCTTCGAGGCCGGCGATCGCCAGCTGCACGAGGTGATGGTGCCGCGCACCGAGGTCGACTTCCTGGACGCCACGACTCCGGTCTACAAGGCCGTGAAGATGTCGTCGAGCAACCCGCACAGCCGCTACCCGGTCGTGCGCGGCTCGCACGACCAGGTGGTGGGGTTCGTGCACGTCCGCGACCTGTTCGCCCCCGAGGTCAGCGCTGCCACCGTCCGGGTAGGTGAGATCACCCGCGAGGTGAAGATGATGCCGGGCACCAAGCGGGTGCTGTCCGCAATGTCGGAGATGCGGCGCGAGGGCCACCACCTCGCCATCGTGGTCGACGAGTACGGCGGCACCGACGGCATCGTCACCCTCGAGGACCTGGTCGAGGAGATCATCGGCGACATCCACGACGAGTACGACGTCGCCGAGGAGCCCTCGCGCGCGCTGCTCGACGGCGACGTCGAGGTCGACGGCCTGCTCAACCTGGAGGACTTCGAGGACCGCACCGGCCTCGAGCTGCCCGAGGGTCCGTACGAGACGGTAGCCGGCTTCGTCATCAACGAGCTCGGCCGGCTGCCCGTGGTGGGCGAGAGCGTGGTGGCGCTGGGCCGGCGGTTCACCGTCACCGAGCTGGACGGGCGGCGGATCGCCCGGGTCCGGCTGACGCCGGAGCCGGCCGAGCGGGACGACGACCGGGCGACCGGGTCCACGACGGCCGAGGACGCGGCACCGTCGGGTTCCTGACCGGCGTACCCCTGGCAGAATGCGCGTCATGCCCCACCAGCCCCGCCCCCGAGTCCTGTCCGGCATGCAGCCGACCGCGGGGTCGCTGCACCTCGGCAACTACCTCGGTGCGCTGCGGCAGTGGGTCGCCCTGCAGGACAGCCACGAGACCTTCTACTGCGTCGTCGACCTGCACGCGATCACCATGGAGCACGACCCGGCCGAGCTGCGGGAGCGCACCCGGGTCACGGCGGCCCAGTACCTCGCGGCCGGGGTGGACCTCGACCGGTCGACGCTGTTCGTCCAGTCCCACGTGCCGGAGCACGCCCAGCTCGCCTGGGTGCTCGGCTGCATCACCGGCTTCGGCGAAGCGAGCCGGATGACGCAGTTCAAGGACAAGGCCGCCCGCGGCGGCGGCGACAGCGCGTCGGTGGGCCTGTTCACCTACCCGATCCTGCAGGCGGCCGACATCCTGCTCTACCAGGCCCACCAGGTGCCGGTCGGCGAGGACCAGCGCCAGCACATCGAGCTCACCCGCGACCTGGCGCAGCGGTTCAACCACCGCTTCGGGGACACGTTCCGGGTGCCCGAGCCCTACATCCTGCGCGAGACGGCGAAGATCTACGACCTGCAGATCGTGGACAAGCAGATGTCCAAGAGCATCGGCGGCAACGGGGTCGTGTGGCTGATGGACGACCCGAAGGTGATCGAGAAGAAGATCCGCTCGGCGGTCACCGACACCGGCCGCGAGATCCTGTTCGACCCGGTCGCGAAGCCGGGCGTGAGCAACCTGCTGGGGATCCTGTCCTCGTTCGGCGGGGAGCCGGTGCCGGCCCTGGTCGACCGGTTCGCCGGAGCCGGCTACGGCGACCTGAAGAAGGAGGTCGCCACCGCCGTCCTGGACTTCGTGGTGCCGTTCCAGGGCCGGGTCCGCGGCTTCCTCGACGACTCGGCCGAGCTGGACCGCGCGCTCGCCCGGGGTGCTCAGCAAGCGCGCGCCGTCGCCGGGCCGACGCTCGCCACGGCGTACGACCGGGTCGGGTTCCTGCCCACCACCGGCGCGGTCACGTGACCACCTCTCCGCTGACCCGCACCATCGGTGTCGCGATCCCGATCCCCGAGCCGTACGGCAGCGCGCTGCAGCGGGTCCGCGAGTCCTTCGGCGACCCGCTGGCGCGGTCGATCCCCACTCACATCACGCTGCTCCCGCCCACCGAGGTCATGGCCGACGACCTCGACGACATCGACAAGCACCTGCGCACGATCGCCGAGTCAGAGCAGCCGTTCGACATCCACCTGCGCGGCACCGGGACCTTCCGCCCGGTGTCCCCGGTGGTGTTCGTGTCGGTGGTGCTCGGCATCAGCGACTGCGAGCGGCTCGAGTCGCGAGTGCGCTCCGGCCCCCTTGGCCGCGACCTCGCGTTCCCCTACCACCCGCACGTCACGGTGGCCCACGACATCCCGGACGACGTGCTGCAGCGGGCCTTCGACGAGATGGCGTCCTACGACGTGCGGTTCGAGGTCTGGGGCTTCAGCCTCTACGAGCACGGCGCGGACGCCGTGTGGCGCCCGCAGCGGGACTTCCCGCTCGGGCAGGAGCTGCCCGGACCGCGCAGCGAGTAGTCCGCCCGGCGGTAGGGCATCGTCGGACCATGAGCATCCTGGACCGTGCCCGTGGACGGCTAAGCGTCGCCCGAGCGAGGTACCCGGCGCTCGACCACGCGGCCCGCATGAACAGCCAATACAACGGGGTCCGTGGCGCACAGGTCGCTGGGGCAATCACCTACTTCGGCTTCCTGTCGTTCTTCCCGTTGCTGGCGCTGGTGTATGCCGCCGTGGGCTACATCGGCGTCTGGTTCCCGGACGCCGAGCAGGCCATCACCGACACCGTCAATGCCGCCTTCCCGAGCCTGATCGGGTCCGGGCCCGGACAGATCGACATCGGCGAGGTCGAGTCGGCCAGGACCGCTGCGGGGATCATCGGCGTGCTCGGTCTCCTGTACGCCGGGCTCGGCTGGCTGGACGCAGTGCGGATCGGCATGCGCCGTGTGTTCGGCACCCTGGACGAGCCACTGTCGTTCCTGCGCGCCAAGCTGACCGACCTGTTCGTGCTCCTGCTCCTCGGCGCCACGCTGGTCGCCTCGCTCGTGGTGAGCAACCTCGCCACCAACGCCACGAGGTACGCCCTGGACACCGTCGGACTGGCCGACTCCCAGGTCGCCACCGTGCTGCTCAAGGTGCTCGCGGTCGCGCTGGCCATCGCGCTGGACACCGCGGTCTTCGCCATCCTCCTGTCCCGGCTGCCGGGCGCCCAGCTGCCCTGGCGCCGGGTGCGATCGGGCGCTCTCCTCGCGGCCGTCGGCTTCGGGGCGCTCAAGCTCTTCGGCACGTTCCTCATCGCGCGGGTGACGCAGAACCCGCTGTACGCCACCTTCGGAGTGGTGGTCGGGCTGCTGGTGTGGATCAACTTCGTCTCGAGGCTGCTGGTGTACGCCGCGGCCTGGACCGCCACCGAGCCGCGCTCGCCGGATCCGGTCGGCTACGACTCGGTGCCGGTAGGGGTGGCAGCCGGATCGTCGCGCAGGACCCTCACGGTGCGCGGAATGCTCGTCGGTGCAGCACTGGGGGCCGGGCTGGCCGGGGTCCTCACCCGGCGCGGCTCTCGCGACTGAGGCACCATGCCGGGCATCGTGGCCCACTGCCGTCGCCTCCGCCGGCGCAGCAGCACCCGCGCCCGCAGCAGCGCAAGCAGCAGGACCAGCAGGACCGGCGCGACGAGCCACCAGGACGGGCCGCCTCCGCCGGCCGTGGCGGCCATCGCGGCGGTTCGGGCCTGGGAGGGCGGGCCTGCCATGCTGCCGCCGGACGCGCCCTTGGCGCCGGCCTGGCTGGTGGCGTCCAGGGTGCCCACCGGGTGGGCCAGTGCCACGTTGTGGAAGCCCCAGCTCAGGAGGGCGGCCGAGTCGCGCCAGGAGTCCAGGTCGCTGTGCAGCACCGTCGCCACCAGGGTGTGGCCGCCGCGGGTGGCGGCGCCCACGAAGGTGCCGCGGGCCTTGGTGGTCCAGCCGGTCTTCACCCCGATGGCGCCGCGATAGTTCAGCAGCAGCCGGTCCTGGGTGTAGATCTCGAAGGTCTTGCGGACCTTCCCGGGCTTGGGCATCTTGCCGGGGAACTGCGCCTTCACGGTGGTGACGTAGTCCCGGAAGTCCTGCCGGGCCATCGCCGCACGGGCGAAGACCGCGAGGTCGTAGGCCGAGGTGTACTGCCCCGGCGCGTCCAGGCCGCTCGGGTTGCGGACCGTCGTGTCCAGGGCGCCGAGGCTCATGGCGGTGGCGGTCATCGCGGCCACCGTCTGCGGGACCCCGCCGGCGGCGTTCGCCAGGGCGCTGGCCGCGTCGTTGCCCGACACCAGGAAGAGGGCCTGGAACATCTGGTGCACCGTGTAGCTGGCGTCCGGCACCAGCCCGGCCCGGCTGCCTTCGGCGTTGGCGTCCTCCCACTGCGCGGTGTAGACGGCGTCCGGGGACAGCTTCGGCAGCAGCGTCAGCGCGGTGAGCACCTTGAGCGTGCTGGCCGGGCGCAGCCGTCCGTGCGGGTCCTTGGCGGCCAGCACCTCGCCGGTGTCCAGGTCCGCCAGCAGGTAGGACGAGGCACGGACGTCGGGCAGC
>JAVEDA010000493.1 GCA_030841195.1 Actinomycetota bacterium
GTCGACGTCAAGCTGGACTTAGACAACAGTGGAGAGGGGCCCAAGCGGTACCGGCGCGAGACCAACACCATGCCCAACTGGGCTGGCTCCTGCTGGTACGAGCTGCGCTACCTGGACCCGACCAACACGGAGCGGTTCGTCGACCCCGAGGTGGAGCGCTACTGGATGGGCCCGCAGGGACCCGGCCACAGCGGTGGCGTTGACCTGTACGTCGGCGGCGCCGAGCACGCGGTGCTGCACCTGCTGTACGCGCGCTTCTGGCACAAGGTGCTGTTCGACCTGGGCCACGTGTCGAGCAGCGAGCCGTTCCACCGCCTTTTCAACCAGGGGATGATCCAGGCCTACGCCTACACCGACGAGCGCGGTCAGTTCGTGCCGGCCGACGAGGTGATCGAGGACGGACACGGGGCGTTCACCTGGCAGGGCAAGCCGGTCAACCGTGAGCACGGGAAGATGGGCAAGAGCCTGAAGAACATGGTCACCCCGGACGACATGTACGACGCGTTCGGCGCCGACACCTTCCGGTTGTACGAGATGTCGATGGGCCCGCTGGACGTGTCGCGGCCGTGGGAGACCCGCGCGGTGGTCGGCTCGCAGCGCTTCCTGCAGCGGCTGTGGCGCAACCTGGTCGACGAGGAGACCGGTGAGCTGCACGTGGTCGAGGACGCACCGGACGACGAGACCCGTCGGCTGCTGCACCGCACCATCGACGCAGTGCGCAGCGACATGGACTCGCTGCGGGCCAACACCTCGATCGCCCGGCTGATCGAGCTGAACAACCACGTGGTGAAGTCCGGCGTCACGCACCGGGAGGTGGCCGAGGCGATCGTGCTGATGGTCGCGCCGTTGGCGCCGCACCTGGCCGAGGAGCTGTGGTCCCGGCTGGGTCACGAGGAGTCGCTGACCTACGTCGACTTCCCTTCCGCCGACCCCGCGCTGCTGGTGGTCGAGCAGGTCACCGCGGTGCTGCAGGTCGCCGGCAAGGTGCGGGACCGGATCGAGGTGCCTCCCTCGATCGGCGACGACGAGCTGCGCGCCTTGGCGCTGGCCTCGGACGCAGTGCAGCGAGCCCTGGACGGCAGGGAGGTCCGCACCGTGGTGGTGCGGGCGCCTCGGCTGGTGAACGTCGTCCCCGCGTAACCTCTCGCGCATGTCCGACGCCCGTGTCGCCGTGGTCACCGACTCGACCAGCTATCTGCCGGCCGAGCTGGTCCGCGAGCGCGGCATCACGGTGGTACCGCTGCAAGTGGTGATCGCCGGCACGTCGTACGACGAAGGGGCCGACGGCTCGTCGGGCACGGTGGCGGAGGCGTTGCGGACCAAGCAGCCGGTGACGACGTCCCGGCCCGGGCCGGCGGCGTTCGCGGCCGCCTACGCGCAGGCGGCCGAGGCGGGCAGCACGGCGGTGGTCTCCGTGCACCTGTCCGCGCAGATGTCCGGGACGGTGGAGTCGGCGCGGCTGGCCGCGAAGGAGTCGCCCGTGCCGGTCGAAGTCGTCGACTCCGAGTCCCTGGGCATGGGCCTCGGCTACGCGGTGCTGTCGGCCACAGCGGTCGCGGCGGCGGGCGGCTCGATCGACGAGGTGGCTGACGCGGCCCGGAAGCGGGCAGCGGCCTCGCACGCCGTGTTCTACGTGGACACCCTCGAGCACCTGCGCCGGGGTGGCCGGATCGGTGCGGCGGCCGCCCTGCTCGGATCAGCCCTCGCGATGAAGCCGTTGCTGCATATGGTCGACGGCCACATCGAGGCGCTGGAGAAGGTGCGCACCTCGGCCAAGGCGATCGCCCGGCTCGAGGAGGTCGCGGTCGGCCTGGCCGGCAGCGGGCCGGTGGACCTCGCGGTGCACCACCTCGCCAGCCCGGACCGGGCCGACCAGCTAGCGGCCCGGTTGCGCGACCGCGTGCCCGGACTGGGGGACCTGCACGTCAGCGAGGTCGGCGCCGTCGTGGGGGCCCACGTCGGGCCGGGCATGCTCGCGGTCGTGGTCGCCCCGCGCTGACGGGTTGATGTCGGGTCCACCACCCGCCGTGGAGACGATGCGCAAGCGGTAGGTCCCGCGGTCGTCCACAGCTGACCGCGTCGGCGGCCCTGTCCACAGGTCGGCCCGGACGGCCCGGCGCGCCCCTCCGCGCTACCTAGCGTCGAAGGGTGAGCACGCGACCCGCGCGACACCGCCGGCCGGAGCCGCCGGACGGCCCGGCCGCGGCCCTGCTCGCCCGGCTGAGCGCGGTTCCGGCCGAGCGGGTCGACGACGGCGGCGTGTCGACCAGCCCGGTGCCGGGCTGGGTGCCGCAGCGACCGCAGCTCGGACCGGGACTCGTACCAGCAGCCCGGGGCTGGCCTGCGGTGCGTTGGTCCGCCGCGCGGCGTGCGGTGCTCGGTGTCGCAGCCGTGCTGGCCGTGGCCGTCCTCGTCGCGCTGCTGCTCGTCTGGCGGGCCCAACCCTCGGCCGAGGCGGCGCCCGCGGTGCACCGCAGTCTGCCGGCGAGCGCTGACGGACCGGGGGTGACCCCCACGGCGGCCACGGCCGCGACGACAGCGGCGGCCGGGCCGGCTCCCGAGGTGGTGGTGCACGTGGTCGGCGCCGTGCACCACCCGGGACTCGTGCGCCTGCCCGCTGGCTCGCGGGTGGCCGACGCGGTGCGGGCCGCGGGTGG
>JAVEDA010000190.1 GCA_030841195.1 Actinomycetota bacterium
GGCCAGCGCCAGCAGGGTGGCCAACGCGACCGTCCGCGAGCTCACCACGGCCTCCGCGGGGCGCCACGCTCGAGGTACGTCCGGCCGGCTGGGTTGCCTCGCCCAACGAGGGCAGGGCCCCTCGGCACCCGCTCGGGGGTTCGGATGCCAGTGGGCCCTGCAGTCTGGTCATCGGCACAAGGCGGCCCACCGTTACACCGCACCCTGACTTCCTTCACCAGGTCCACCACACCAGCCCACCACGCCGCAAGGCGCAATGCCACGTCGGCCGAGGAAATTGGTGCCAGCCTCACCAGGTCACACGCCGGCTCAGGTTGACCCCGAACGGTGTCGATATGGAAAGGCACTGCCTACGGAGCGTGACCTCACTGTTGCCGCTGCGTGAGACCGCAAGACGACAGGGGACAGCGATGCGCGGACAGGGGCGGGGTTCTGCCAACGGCTGGTCGGTTCGGACCCAGCTGGCGGCCATCGTCGGGGTCGTGGCGGTCCTCATCGTGGCCGCCGGGGCCTGGCTGGCTCTCGTGTCGATGCAGGACGCGGAGCAGGATGCTCGCAGCGGCGTCACCTTCCAGGCCGGCCTGGCTGCCGACGCGGTAGCCGACGCGCTGTCTCAAGCGGAGACGGCCATGACCGGGCTCGCGAGCGGGTTCCCGGTCACCGCACTCGTTTCCGATCCGTCGAAGTGCCAGCTCACTTTCTCCGACCTTGGCGTCTTCCCTGTCGGGCACATCGACATCGTGCTGCCTGACGGTCGGGTGCCTTGCTCGTCCATCGTCGAGCGCGGGGCGCCTCCGGGCGCCACCCACGCGGGTGCCGACTGGCTGACCAGTGCACGCACGGCACGTGAGCCGGGAGTGGCCGGGGTCTTCACCGACCGGCTCTCCGGCCAGCAAGCGGTCGCGGTCACTGCCCCCATCACCGCCGACGAAGGCTCCCCAGCCGGGTACGCGGTGCTCGTCCTGCCTCTGGCTGGCCTCGGCGACGGGATCGCCGGTGTCTACGGCGGCCCGCAGCACCTCACCTTCACCGTCCGGGGTGCGGATGGAGCACTGCTGGCGGGGGACCCGGACAGAATCAACGGCGGCGTCATCACGGGCCATGACACGCTGCCGGGCATCGGCTGGGTCGTGACGGCGCAGCAGCCCCGTAGCGCTGCCCTCGCCGCCACCCGGACCGCGTTCACCCGCTTTGCCGCGCTCGGCGGCGCCGCGTTCGTGCTGCTGCTGGCACTGCTGGTTGCGGTCAACCGAAGCATCGGGCACCCGCTGCGTCGCCTCATCGACGCCACCGCCCAGGCCGGACGGCAGGTCACCCCCGACCCCGTCCCCGTCAGCGGGCCCGCCGAGGTCCGCAGGCTGGCCCGCGAGTTCAACGAGATGACCGCCGCTCGTGCGGGCTTCGAGCACCAGCTGACCCACGGCGCGCTGCACGACCCGTTGACCGGACTGCCGAACCGGGCCCTGTGCCTGGACCGGATCGGCCGGGCCCTGAACGCCGCGCACCAGTTTCCGGCCAGGGTGGCAGTCCTGTCGATCGACCTGGACAGGTTCAAGCTCGTCAACGCCAGCCTCGGCTACCGCACCGGCGACGACGTCCTTGTCGCCGCCGCCGCCCGCCTGACAGCACTGCTCGGTCCGGCCGACACCCTCGCCCGGGCCGGTGGTGACGGGTTCGTTCTCTGCCGCCCCGAGGCCGCCGACTCCCGCGCCGCCGAAGGGCTCGCCACCCAGGTGATGACCGTCCTGGCCGAGCCGTTCACCGCGGCCGGCACCGACGTCGCCCTCACCGCCTCGGTCGGGATCGCCCGCGGCCGCCGCGGAGTCGGTGCCGAGGAGCTCGTCCGGGACGCCGACACCGCGATGTACGCCGCGAAGGAAGCCGGCGGCGGCCGGTCCCGGCTCATAGATGACGAGCTGCGGACCCGCAGCAGCGAACGGCTCAGTCTCGAGTCGGACCTGCGCGGTGCGCTGGCCGCCGGCCAGCTGCACGTCCAGTACCAGCCCGTCGTGAACCTGCTGACGGGCCAGATCTCTGGCGCCGAGGCACTGCTGCGCTGGACGCACCCGACGCGCGGCTCGGTCTCGCCGATGACGTTCATCCCCGTTGCCGAGGACGCCGGGCTGATCGGGCCGATCGGCCAGTACGTGCTCGCCGAGGCGTGCCGACAGACCGCCGCATGGAACGCGGCCGGGTACCGGCTCCGGGTCGCGGTCAACGTGTCCGGCCTGCAGCTGCAGGACTCCGGCTTCGTCGGCCAGGTCGCCGCCGAGCTCCACAACGCCGGCATCGACCCGTCGCAGCTGTGCCTGGAGCTGACCGAGTCCACCTTGATGGACGACGCGATGCGAGCGTCCGACGTCCTCGCCGAGCTCAAGGACGTCGGCGTCGAGCTCAGCGTCGACGACTTCGGCACCGGCTACTCGTCGCTGGCCTACCTCAAGCGATTCCCCGTCGACGAGCTCAAGGTCGACCGCAGCTTCATCTCCAACCTCGGCACCGAGGGACAGGACCAGACACTCGTGGCCGCGATGGTCGCGATGGGGCACGCTCTCGGCTTGTACGTCGTCGCCGAGGGCGTCGAGACCCACGCCCAGATGGCGACCCTGCTCACCCTCGGCTGCCGCACCGCACAGGGCTACCTCTTCGCCAGGCCGTTGCCGCTCGAGGAGTTCACTGCCCTCCTTGGCGATGGCCTGCCGGAGGAGCTGCAGCGGGCCGTCACCTCGCAGACCTGAAAGTGCGCCGTCTTCAGGACCGGTGCCGCCGCGATGCCTGCAGGTCGGCTCGGTCGCCGGCACTCAGGTCACGGTCGACGCCGGACTCGTAGCGGTCCAGGGCCGACTGCCCGCGGTCCGACGCGGCGCCGGCATGCTCGGCATCTGACCCGGCCAGGAACTGCTCCGAGACGACGTCCCGCTGGTCGGCCCGTCGATCTCGCTGCTCGGCCGAGCGGTCACGCAGGACGGCCCGGGCGATCACCGCGTCGACGTCGGCCCGCTCCTGGGCGACGACCGCGTCCCGCTCGTCGGCGGCCCGGTCTCTGGCCTCCGCGGCCCGGTCTCTGGCGTCGGCCGCCAGCACCCGTCGACCAGCGGCTCCGGGCGAGGCGCCGTCGATCATCGCGCGCGCGATGTCGCGCAGCTTGCGGTTCTCCCGTTGGGACGCCCGCGTGAGCATCGCGAACGCCTCGTCCGGCGTGCAGCCGTGCTGGGCCATCAGCAGACCCTTGGCCTGCTCGATGACCGGCTGGCTTCGCAGCGCTCGCTGGAGGTGGCCGATCTCGTCGTCCGCCGAGTCGTCGTCGGCGCCGTGCTGGCCCTGTTCGTCCCGCTCAAACGTCACCATCGTGCCCTCCGGGGTCCGGGGAGGATCAGTGGATAACGACTGTCTGCCCGAGGATGATCAGTCCCACTCGGGCGGATGTCAACGCATGTCTCAGAGCGATTCGCCGGCCGCGTCCTGGGTGCAGGTGGGACACAGGGTGCTGTGCCAGCCCCAGTTCGCCATCGGCAGCAGCGAGCCGGGATTGTGGATGTTCGCGCACTCCCTGCTCAGGTGGAACCGGATCGCGACGATCTTCTTGTCCGCTTCGTTGACGCGCTCGAGCCACCCGGATGCGGGTGCCATGGGCATGCCTGCCTCGCAGGGAGTGGCTTCCGCGGGCGCGGGGTTTGGGCGGCGGCGCGGG
The DNA here is from genome assembly GCA_030841195.1 of Actinomycetota bacterium. Taxonomy (GTDB): domain Bacteria; phylum Actinomycetota; class Actinomycetes; order JACCUZ01; family JACCUZ01; genus JAVEDA01. The sequence continues at coordinate 3,692 of JAVEDA010000190.1, forward strand.
CCGGCGGCAACTCCCGGGGCCGGCGGCCCGTCCAGTGTCCACTAGGCAGACGTCTAGTGCGAGCCCAGCGCGCCGGACGCTCTACACGTGGGCGAGCACGACGATCAGCGTGGCCAGCCAGAGGACCACGGTGACAGCGGCGAGCCGCCGGATCCGCGCGGCCCGGGCCCGGACTCGGACCTGCTCGTCTCGCTCGGCCAGCTCGCCTAGGTGCCGCTGGAGCTCGCGGACCTGCTCCAGGGCGGTGTCGGTCTGCAGGGTCAGTCCCTTCACCTCAGCGCTGTCCTGGGCAAGGGTGAACGCGCTGGGTCGACCGTTCGCGTCGAGCTCCACAGCCCTACGGTGCACCCGATCCGGCCGGGACGCCAGTGGCAGGGGCCGCAGTACGGGGCGAGGGCCCGCGCCGACTACCCCTCCAGCGACGGCGCGAGCCCCCGCGCCACTGCCCAGGATGCGCCCAGATCGACCGCATCCACATCGGCCGGACGACCGATCTGCACTGTCCGAACGGGCGTCAGGACCGGGTCCGGTAGTGGAGGTGCAGCACGCCACCGGCGAAGCGGCGCTGGTCCAGCAGCTCGAGGTCGACCCGGACCTTGTCGGGGAGCCAGGCGGTGCCGCCGCCGACGATGACCGGCGTGACGAACTGGTGCAGCTCGTCGACCAGCCCGGCCGCGATCGCCCGGCCGGCCAGGTCCGAGCCGCCCACGCTGACATCCTGCTCCGCCGTGGCGACCAGCTCGCGCACCGCCGTCGGGTCGAACGACCGCTCGACCCGGGTGCGCGGGGTCCTGGCCGCCTCGAGCGTCGTGGAGTAGACGACTTTGTCGGCAGCCCGCCAGATGTCGGCGAAGTCGCGCGTCTCGGCCGACTGGTCGGCGCCCGTCGGCATGGTCTCCCAGACGGCCATCACGTCGTACATCCGCCGGCCGTAGAGGTAGGTGCCGACGCCCCGCTCCAGGTCGTTGACGGCCGCGTGCACCTCGGCGTCCGGTGCCGCCCAGTCGAACGCGCCGGTGTCGTCAGCCACGTAACCGTCCAGCGACGTGATGGCGGAGTAGATCAGGCTGGCCACCGTGCGAGCCTCTCGCGGGCCGACAGCGGCTGTCCAGCGGGCTGCCGTACGACGGGAGGCGAGGCCCACGCGGCTTCTCCGGTCCGGGGGCGACCCAGGAGGTAGCCCTGGACCGCGTCGACACCGAGCAGCTGGAGGATGTCGAGCTCGGCTGCGGTCTCGACGCCTTCGCCGACCACCAGGCTGCCCGACTCGAGCGCGTAGAGGACCAGCGAGCCGACCATCGCCCGGCACGCATCGTCCTCGTCGATGCCGGCGATCAGGGAGCGGTCGACCTTGATGATGTCCGGGCCGATCGCGACGATGTGCCGGAAGGTCGAGTAGCCGGACCCCGCGTCGTCGACCGCCAGCCGGATCCCGTGCAGCCGCAGCGTCTCGCGGGCGCAGAGCAGCGCCGGGTAGTCGTCGATGGAGGCATGCTCGGTCAGCTCGACCACGATCCGCGTCGGTGGGAAGCCGGTGCCGAGCAACGCGGGCAGCAGGCCGGGGCTGAGCAGTGCCGCGGGGGAGGCGTTGACGGCGACGTAGAGGTGCTCCGGGAGGTGTGCCGCGGCCACCATGTGGGTCTTGATCGCCAGCAGCTCGAGCTCGACCCCACGCCCGACCCGGTCCGCCAGGGCGAACCAGACGTCGGGAGGAGCGGGCGGCTCTGCTGTGAACCGGGCCAACGCCTCGACGCCCATCACCTGGCGGGACGCCATGTGCACGATCGGCTGGAACGCGCTCTGCAGGAGGCTGCCGGTGACGACCTTCTCGACCAGCACCTGCGCCCGTCGGCGCTCCATCATCTCGCCCACCGGGCCGCGCAGGACCCCGGCCAGGACGCCGAGCTGGATGGGCGTGAGGAGCAGTGTGAGCAGTGCCGCCAGGTAGACGAGCGAACCGCCGGGTGTCCCGGCCCCGCCGGGGTCGAGCACGATGAACACCGGCGCGATGATGCAGACGGCACCGTTGGCGGTCGCCACCGCGACCAGGACACGCAAGGGCTTCCGGTCGAACCTCAGGGCGTGCCCTTCCGTCGGGGCCACGGATCTCGACCCTGGTGCTGGAGTCAGCCCCTGCCCGGTGCTCACTCTGTGCAAACTTTTGGCTACGGAAAGTACCGGCATGGACGCGGTCGGCGCGCTCCGTGGCGGTTTGCCGCATCGGCGCGACGGGGAGGTCTCGGGCGTGACCACCGCCGACACCGATGCCCTGCGACTGGCGCTCGCGATGGTCCGGGCCGACTGGCAGGACGACGAGGACGGCTGGGACCAGCTCTGGGCGGTCGCCGACGACCGGGCCGAGCTTGCCCGGGTGCTCACCCGGATGTGCCGGCAGAACATCGACCGGCTCGCGTCGGTGGCGGGGCTGTCCACCGCCGAGATGCTGCACCGGATGGCCGGGCAGCTGATCCCGCACCCGGAGCCCGGCATCGTCGACCTGGTCGACCTCGGGCGCTGATCAGCCCGGCAGGGTCAGGATCTCGGGCTCGCCGTCGGTCACCAGGATCGTGTGCTCGAACTGCGCGGACTTCCGCCGGTCGCGGGTGACGACGGTCCACCCGTCGTCCCACATCTCCCACTCGCGCGTCCCGAGGTTGAGCATCGGCTCGATCGTGAACGTCATGCCCGCCTCGATCGCCAGGTCGTGACCAGGGTCGTCGTAGTGGGGCACGACCAGCCCGGAGTGGAACGAGGTCCCGATGCCGTGGCCGGTGAACTCGCGGACCACGCCGTAGCCGAACCGCCGGGCATAGGACTCGATGACCCGGCCGATCACGTTGATCGGCCGACCGGGACGCACCGCGCGGATGGCCCGACGCAGAGCCTCCTCGGTGCGCTCGACCAGGAGGCGGTCCTCCTCGGCCACGTCACCCACGAGGAACGTCGCATCGGTGTCGCCGTGCACCCCACCGATGTACGCCGTGATGTCGACGTTGACGATGTCGCCGTCCCTGAGCTCGGTGCTGTCCGGGATCCCGTGGCAGACGACCTCGTTGACCGACGTGCAGAGCGACTTCGGGAAGCCCTTGTACCCGAGTGTCGACGGATAGGCGGAGCGCTCGACGAGGAACTCGTGGCCGACCCGGTCGAGCTCGTCGGTGGTCACGCCGGGTGCGACGTGTCGCCCGACCTCGGCCAGCGCCTCGGCGGCGATCCGGCCGGCGACCCGCATCCGGGCGATCGTGTCGGCGTCCTTCACCTCGGGGCCGGTGAACCGGGCCGGCAGGGGACGCCCGACGTACTCGGGGCGCGCGATGTCGGACGGGACGGCGCGGGTGGCGGACACCCGACCAGGAGAAAGCGTCGGCATAGGAGAAGTCTAGAACGGCGAAGGGGGCCGACCCGGCGATGCCGGACGGCCCCCTTCGACGGGATTGGCGCTGACTAGCGCTTGCGCGCCGCCTTCTTGGCGGCGGTCTTGCGGGTAGCGGTCTTGCGCGCGACCGTCTTGGCTGCCTTCTTGCCGGCGGCCCGACGAACGGCGGTCTTCCGCGCGACCGTCTTGGCTGCCTTCTTGCCGGCGGCCCTGCGGACGGCGGTCTTCTTCGCCGCGGTCTTCTTCGCGGTGGTCTTCTTGGCGGTGGTCTTCTTCGCCGTCGCCTTCTTCGTGGTGCGCTTGGCCGCCGCCTTCTTGCCGGCGGCCTTCCTGACGGCTGTCTTGCGCGCGACCGTCTTGGCTGCCTTCTTGCCCGCAGCCTTCCTGACGGCGGTCTTCTTCGTCGTGCGCTTGGCCGCCGTCTTCTTGGCGGTGGTCTTCTTCGCGGTCGACTTCTTCGCCGCGCTCGTCCTCTTCGCCGGAGACTTCTTAGCGGCCTTCTTGGCGGTCTTGGCCGTCGTTGTCTTCCGGGTCGAGCTGGTCGCCGCTGAAGTTGCCTTCGCGGTGTTCTCTTCCTCTGTCGCCGGCACTAATGCCTCCTGCACTCGTACGTCGTCCCCATGGCCGACGTGTTCAACGAAAAAGATCGCACTACTGCGCACTCGTTACCAGCATTTCGTCGCTAACAGTTTCGCGCCGCGCCGGGCGTCAGGTGCGACATTCACAAGCGCGAGATGTTGCGCCACAGTTGCACTAACCGTGAATCCCGTTGTGCTGCAACGGAATTCGACTGTACGTCGGTCGGCGATGTGACCACTCAACGATGCGGCGCAGGGCCGCTGACGCGTTCAAGAAAACGTGCAAGTTTGTCGCGCATTCCGGCGCGTGTTGCGCTTTCACCGGCCGCGATGCTCACCAGGTGCTGCACGGTGTCGATGTCGAGCGACGTGGGCATCGAGCGCGCAACGACGAGCTCGCTGCTCTCGCGCGGCACCACGATGCGGTCGTGCACGAGCGAACCGAGGTCGTCGTCACCGTCGTCGATCGACAGGATCGTCGCTCCGACACGTCGTGCGTCTGCGACGCGTTCGAGCAGCTGTTCCGGTGCTGCATCGGGTGCGACGACGAAGACCGTCTCGTCCTTCCGGGCGGCCTCGAGTCGCGCCATCGTGACCGACAGGTGCGGCGGTGCATCCAGTGGAGGGGACCACCGCACCAGGGTCGGCGACAGCTCGGGCCGGCCGGCCAGTCTCGACTCGTCGTCGAGGTGCGCAGCGAGGTGCCAGGGCTCCTCGTCCGGCGTGCCGACGAGCAGCAGACCGCCTGGCGTCGTCGACCGGCGCAGCGTCACCGCGAACTCGCGGGTGCGCTGCACCCAGTCGCTGCCGCCCAGCAGGTCGCGCAGCGCCCGGGCCCGTTCGGAGTCCATCCGCCCATGCTGCCCGTCGCGGGTCGCTCCCGCAGCGCGACGCGCTAGCGGAAGGTGTGCTCCTCCGCGGGGTAGGCCAGGTCGGCCACGTCGGCGGCGAACGCGGCGGCGGCCTCGGACAACGTCGTGCGCAGGTCGGCGTACCGCTTGACGAACCGCGGCATCGGGCCGGACCGGAGCCCAGCCATGTCCTGCCATACGAGGACCTGACCGTCGCAGTCGACGCCCGCGCCGATCCCGATGGTGGGGATGCTCAGCTCGGCGGTGACCCGCTTCGCCACGTCCCCCGGCACCATCTCCAGCACGATCGCGAACGCGCCGGCCCGCTGCAGAGCCAGGGCGCCGCGGACCAGGTCGTCGCCGGCGTCGCCGCGGCCCTGCACCCGGTAGCCGCCGAGGCCGTGCTCGCTCTGCGGCGTGAAGCCGATGTGCGCCATCACCGGGATGCCCGCGGCGACGATCGCAGCGACCTGGGGCACCACCGTGCCGCCGCCCTCGAGCTTGACCGCGTGCGCGCCGCCCTCCTTCATGAACCGCACCGACGTCGCGAGCGCCTGCTCGGGCGAGGACTGGTAGGACCCGAACGGCAGGTCGGCCACAACGAGTGCCGAGTGCGACCCCCGGGTCACTGCGCGCACCAGCGGCAGCAGCTCGTCGACGGTCACGGGGAGCGTCGTCTCGTAGCCGAGGACGTTGTTGGCGGCCGAGTCGCCGACGAGCAGCACCGGGATGCCGGCCTGGTCGAAGATCTCCGCGGTGAGCTGGTCGTAGGACGTCAGCATCGCGAAGTGCTCGCCGCGCTCCTTCATCGCCCGCAGGTGGTGCACCCGGACGCGCTTGCGCGGCGCGGCAGCAGCCGCCGGACCGCTGCCGTAGGGCGCGGTCGACTCGGGTGCGGGGTCGGGACGGTCCGTCTCGGACATAGGACTTCCTTGCCTTTCCTCCTGCGGGATGCTGGTCAGGGTCGGGGCGCGTGCTCCTGCCAGCGATTGGTGATGGGCAGCCGCCGGTCGCGACCGAACGCCTTGAACGAGATCTTCGGGCCGGGCGGGTACTGCCGCCGCTTGAACTCCGCGTGGTCGGTCATCCGGAGCACCTTCTCGACCAGCTGCTGGTCGAAGCCGGCCGCCAGCAGCTCGCCGGAGCCGCGGTCCTGCTCGACGTAGTCGTCCAGGATGTCGTCGAGGACGTCGTAGGGCGGCAGCGAGTCGGTGTCGAGCTGTCCCGGCCGCAGCTCCGCCGACGGCTCCTTGCTGATCGACGCCTCCGGGATCGGCGCCTTCTCACCACGCGCCTCGGCGTCCGCGTTGCGCCAGCGCGCCAGCCGCCACACCCAGGTCTTGGGCAGGTCCTTGATCGGGGCGAAGCCGCCCACCGCGTCGCCGTAGATCGTGGAGTAGCCCACGGCCAGCTCACTCTTGTTTCCGCAGGCGAGCACCAGGTGGCCGTGCTGGTTGGACAGGCCCATCCAGATCACCGCTCGGACCCGGGCCTGCAGGTTCTCCGCGGCGAGTCCGTCGAGGTGCAGGGCGTCCTCGTAGGCGGCGACCATGGGGGCGATCGGCACGGTCTGGAAGTTGAGGCCGGTGCGCCTCGCCAGGTCCTCCGCGTCGGTGCGCGACCCGACGCTTGAATAGTCGCTCGGGTTGGAGACGCCGTAGACGTTCTCCGCGCCCACCGCGTCGCAGGCGATCGCGGCGACCAGCGACGAGTCGATGCCGCCGGACAGGCCGAGCAGCACGCTGCGGAACCCGTTCTTTCGTACGTAGTCGCGCAGCGCGAGGACGAGGGCGCCGTAGACCTCCGCCTCGTCCTCGATGCGCTCGGTGACGGGTGCCGTCTCGGGCTCCCAGGCCGGCAGCGGGTCGGCCGACAGCACGACCCGCTCGACCCGCTCCACGTCGGCGACTTCCGCCTCGGAGTGCGCGTCCGGCAGGTCCAGGTCGACGACGAGCAGCTCGGTCTCGAACTGCGCGGCCCTGGCGAGCAGGCTGCCGTCGGCCGCCACCACCAACGAGTCCCCGTCGAAGACCAGCTCGTCCTGGCCGCCGACCATGTTGACGTAGGCCAGGGCGCAGCCCGCGCCGGCCGCCCGGCGCACCGCGAGGTCGAGCCGCACGTCGTCCTTGTTGCGTTCGTACGGCGACCCGTTGATGACCAGCAGCAGCCCGGCGCCGGCCTCGCGGGCACCTGCTACCGGGCCGCCCTCCTGCCAGATGTCCTCGCAGATCGCGATCGCGACGTCGGCGCCGTGCACCCGGGCGACCGTCAGCGAGCGACCGGGCACGAAGTAGCGGTACTCGTCGAAGACGCCGTAGTTGGGCAGGTGGTGCTTGGCGTAGCGCGCGGCGACCCGGCCGCGGTGCACAACGGCGGCAGCGTTCTGTGGCGCGCCCTTCGGCGTGCCGAGCACCGGGACGGCGTCCGGCGCCCCGTCCAGGTATCCCACGACCACGACCAGCTCGCCGAGCCCCTCGGTCGCCAGCCGCGCGGCGAGGGCGTCGAGGGCCTGGCGGGACGCGTCGACGAACGACCGGCGCAGCACCAGGTCCTCCACCGGGTAGCCGGTGAGCGCCATCTCGGGGAAGGCGACCAGGTGCGCTCCCCGGTCGGCCGCGTCCCGGGCCCAGCGCAGCACCTGCTCGGCGTTGCCGTCCAGGTCCCCCACAACAGGGTTGATCTGGGCGAGAGCGACGCGCAGCTGGGCCACGACGTCGAGCCTAGGGCGTGCCGAGGGACTACGGCCGTCCGGGCTCAGACCCGACGGATCCGGCGCACGTCGGGCGTGCCACCGGTCAGCGGCGCTGCCGGCGGCGCGTCGGCGACCTGGTCGGACTCGGTGTGCAGCCGGGTCGCGTAGGCCGCGAAGTGGTCGGCCAGCCAGGTCGTCATCACCGCGGCGGGCATCGGGCGGGCCAGGTAGTAGCCCTGCACGAGGTCGCAGTCGAAGCTCTCCAGCAGCCGCCAGCTCGCCTCGTCCTCGACACCCTCGGCGACAACCCGCAGCCCCAGGTCGTGGCCGAGTCCGATGACCGCCCGCACGATGGCGCGGTCGTCGTCGCGCTCGGCCAGGTGGCGCACGAACGAGCGGTCGATCTTCACCTCGTGCACCGGCAGGCTGCGCAGCCGGGTGAGCGAGGAGTAGCCGGTGCCGAAGTCGTCAACCGAGACGAGCAGGCCGAGGTCGACCAGGCGCTCCAGCGCGTGCACGGCCCGCTCCGGGTCCGAGACGATCGCGCTCTCGGTGACCTCCAGCTTGAGCAGAGCAGCCGGCAGCCCGGCCTGCACCAGCAGCCGCGCCACCGTGTCGGCCAGCTCGGGCTCCAGCAGGTTGCGCATCGAGATGTTGACGGCCATCAGCACCGGGGTGCCGGCCTCGCGCCAGGCCACGCACTGGCGCACGGCCGTCTCGATCACCAGCCGGGTGAGCGGCTTGATCAGGCCGGTGTGCTCGGCCAGCGGGATGAACTCGTCCGGCCGGACGTCGCCCCACAGCGGGTGGTTCCAGCGCAGCAGCGCCTCGACACCTGTCACCTGACCGCTGCTGGGCACCGCCTGCGGCTGGTAGTGCAGCTCGAGGGTGCCCTCCTCGACGGCCCGGGCCAGGTCGCCGATCAGCGACAGGCGGCGCGAGCTGTAGGGGTCGCGGTCGGCGGCGTAGCGGGCCACCCCGGTGAGCCCGTGCTTCGCGTCGTACATCGCGATCTCGGCCCGGCGCAGCAGCAGGGCGGCCGACGAGCCGTCCCGCGGGGTGGCCGCGATGCCGATCGACGCCATCACGTCGAGGGTGACCTCGCCGAGGTCGAACGGCCGGGACATGTCCCGGGTGATCCGGGCGACCATGCCCTCGATGTGCACGTCGTCGCCGCCGAGGAGCACCGCGAACTCGTCGCCACCGAGCCGGGCCACGACGGTCTCGCCGCGCTCGACCTGGCGCAGCCGGCGGCCGACCTCGCGCAGCAGGCGGTCACCGACGTCGTGCCCCAGGGTGTCGTTGACGTCCTTGAAGCGGTCGACGTCCATCAGCAGCACCGCGGCCGAGCCGTCGAGCTGAAGCCGCTTCTCCAGCCGCTGCTGGAAGTGCAGCCGGTTGGGCAGACCGGTCAGCGGGTCGTGCAGCGACAGGTGCTCGGTCTCCTGGGCGGCCGCGCGAACCCGCGCCACCAGGCCGGAGTTCGTCAGCGCGACGCTGGCGTGCCCGGCGAGGGCCTCGAACAGCTTGAGGTCGTCCTTCTCGAAGGTGCTCAGGGCGTCCAGCCGGTCGGTGACGAGGAAGACGCCGGTGATCTCGCCGCCGTCCCGCAATGGCGCGGCCATCGCGTCGGAGTGGCCCTCGGCGCGGAGCAGGTCGTACGCCGGGCTGACGTCCCCACGGGTGAGCAGCACCGGCGTGCCCTGGCAAGCAGCGGCCCACCAGGTGTCGGCGTTGGGCTGGCAGAGCACCACCGAGGCGTTGCGGGCCCGGAGCAGCTCGCAGGCCTCGGCCCGCACCGTCTCCATCACCGACTCGCTCTGCAGGGCCTGGTCGACCGAGCGGGTGAACTGGTAGAGCAGCTCGAGCCGGGCGTAGCGCAGCCGCTGCACGTGGAACCCGCGGTAGAGCACGTAGCTGAGCACGGCGAGCACGGCCAGCAGAGCCAGCGCCAGCGGGGACTCGAGCACGACCAGCACGGTGACCAGGGCCAGGTCGGTGACCACGAAGGTGCCGAGCGCGACGATGCCGAACGTGCGGGGCAGGGCCGCGATGTCCCAGGACCGGCTGCGCAGGCTGATGATGACGAAGACGGCGACCGCGCCCAGCACATCGGCCGTGAGCACCGCGGTCAGCGTGGCCAGCCAGACCAGCGGTGTCATGTCCTTGGCCTGCACGCCGAACAGGTCGAGCATGCTGGCGAAGATGAGGCAGGCCAGCGGCACCTGGGCCAGCATCGAGGCCATGTTGAAGGCGAGCTTGATCGGCGGGTTGCGCCGCACCACCAGCTGCACGAAGCCCAGCCCCACCAGGGCGGCCACGACCAGCTCGTCGGTGGTCAGGAAGAACAGGCCCAGCACCATCGGCGCCTGGTTGAGGGCGAGGGTGTGGTTGTCCCGGCCGAACGGCAGGTGCAGGGCGAAGGCCGAGGTCAGGACATAGACGCCGGCGACCGCCGGCCACCACAGGTGCGGCGTCAGGTGCGGCAGGACGGGCGGCGCGAAGGTCCACAGCGCCGCCCCCGTGGCGCCGAGCAGCGCGCTGACCAGCCAGATCAGGCTGTCAGGCGTCGCTCTCGGCCGGGGCGCCACGTCACGATTGTGCGGCATCCGGGAGCGCTGCGTGACCGATTGCGCGCTCCCGGGCCTGTCGGGTGACCCGGATGGCCCAGCGTCAGTGGCCGATCTTGTTCCAGATCGACGCGGCCTGGTGCGAGTTCCAGATCGAGGCGGCCTCGTGCGAGGTCTTGCTGTTCCAGATCGACGCGGCCTGGTTGGCGCCGGCGGTGCTCAGCATGCCGGCCAGGAGTGCCGCGGCGACCAGCGCGAGGGCAGCCAGCAGGCCGATGAGGGGGGAGATGGTGCGAGCGACGGCGGTCTTTGCCATGTGCGGAGCTCCAGAGGTCTCGGCCCGGGACTGGGGGCGTCGGGGGGATATCCGAATGATCGACGTTGCTCTCTCATGGAAGTTCCATGAGACGCCGTTGACTCGGCAAAGGATGGTTTGGGCCCTCGTCCGGCCTTCCCCGACCCGGTCGAACAGAAGGTGCCGATGCACTACCGACCGGACCGGCCCTGTAACACGGCGGAAACACCGGCGCGGCACGATCACCGGCATGGACAAGCAGCAGGAGTTCGTGCTCCGCACCCTCGAGGAGCGCGACATCCGCTTCGTGCGGCTCTGGTTCACCGACGTGCTGGGCTTTCTCAAGTCGGTGGCGGTGGCGCCGGCCGAGCTCGAAGGCGCCTTCGACGAAGGCATCGGCTTCGACGGCTCCGCCATCGAGGGCTTCGCCCGGGTCGCCGAGTCGGACATGCTGGCGCGCCCCGACCCGGGGACGTTCCAGATCCTGCCCTGGCGGTCCGAGTCGCCGGGCACGGCCCGGATGTTCTGCGACATCGTGCTGCCGGACGGCCAGCCGTCCTACGCCGACCCACGGCAGGTGCTCAAGCGCACCCTGGCCAAGGCCTCGGACCTCGGCTTCGCCTTCTACACGCACCCGGAGATCGAGTTCTTCCTGTTCCGGGACCAGCCGGGCGCCGCGGACCGACATGGACAGCCCCCGACGCCGGTGGATCAGGGCGGCTTCTTCGACCACATCGCGCACGGCATCGGCCACGACTTCCG
>JAVEDA010000499.1 GCA_030841195.1 Actinomycetota bacterium
AGGCCGCCCCGATGGACAGGAGGTTCATGACGGCGGCCTTCAGCGGGACGGTGACGGACCGGAACACGATCATCAGCAGCAGGATGGAGGCGGCCAGGATCGCGCCGATGAACAGCGGCAGGGTGTCCGTGAGCTGCTTGTCCAGGTCGAGGGTCAGCGCGCTCGCGCCGGTCACGTACACGCCGTCGGGGGTGAAGGAGCGGATTCGCTCCAGCGTCTGCACGGTGGTGGGGTCGGACGGCTCGGTGGTGGGGAGGGTGGGGAGCACCACGGTGTCGCCGTTCGTGCTGACCCGCGGATCGCCGACCTCCGCGATGCCCGGGTCGGCCTCGATCCGCGCGGCCAGCTCGGGGATGTCGTCGGCTGTCAGCCCGGTGCCCTGCAGGTCGGCGACGACGGACAGGGGTGCGTTGAAGCCGGGTCCGAAGCCGTCGGCGAGCAGGTCGTACGCCGTGCGCTCGGTCTGGCCGGTCGGGTCGTCGCCGGCGTCCGGGAAGCCGGTGTTGAGCGACAGTGCCGGGGCGGCCAGGGTCAGGAGCAGGAGAGCGCCGGCGACCAGGTACGGCCACGGCCGGGCCGAGATCCGGTGGGCCAACCGCCACCACACGGTCTCCTCCGCCACCTTGGCGACCCGACGCCGTCCGACGATCCGGCCTGCGTCGATGCGGTCGCCCAGCAGCGACAGCAGTGCCGGCAGCAACGTGAGGGCGGTCGCCACCGCGAAGAGCACCACGATCGAGGTGCCAAGTCCGATGGAGGCGAGGAAGCCCACACCGGTGAGCGCGAGGGCGGCCATCGCCAGGACCACGGTGCCGCCGGCGAAGAAGACCGCCGTGCCGGAGGAGCCCATCGCTGCGGACAGCGCCTGCGGGTTGACCTGTCCTGCGGTGCGGTTCTCGCGGTACCGGGAGACGATGAACAGGGCGTAGTCGATGCCGACTCCCAGTCCGACCATCGCACCGATGGTCGGCGCGGCGGTCGAGACAGTCAGGCCGCCGGCCAGCAGCACGATGCCACCGAGTCCGACACCGACAGCGACCAGCGCGAGCACGATCGGCACGAGGGCGGCCACGACTGTCCCGAAGGCGACGAGAAGGACGACGAGCGCGGCAAGAAGACCGACCGCCTCGGCAGGAGACGACTTCTTCTCGGCGTTGAGGAACGCGGCGTCGCCGCCGAACTCGGCCTGCACTCCCCCGGTGCGGGCCGGCTCCAGGGCCGTCCCGACCTCGGCCGCGGTCGCGCGGCCGAACTCGGTCGAGGGCACGTCCAACGCGATCTCGGCGAACGCGATCCGCCCGTCGGCCGACACCCGGCCGGTCGCGAACGGGTCGCTCACAGCGGCAACGTGGTCGATCTTCGACACCTGCGAGAGTGCCTTCTCGACGTCGGCGCGGTAGCTGGTCACCTGCTGGCCCTGGGGAGCTGCGAACACGGCGACCGCACTGCCGCCCGCCTCCGCCGGGAAGCGCTCCTCGAGCAGCGACATCGCCTCGGCGCTCTCGCTGCCCGGTGCGCTGAAGTCGTCGGCGAACGCGCCCCCGACGGCACCAGCGAGCACCGCCACGAGGGCGGCCAGGACCGCCCACGCGCCGATCGTCGTCCATGGCCTGCGTGCGCTGAAGTCGCCTATGCGGCGGATGAAGCGGTTCATGGTGTGCTCCTGTGAGAGTCGGGTGCAACGTGGATGACCGAGACCAGCGGTAGGCCGAGGTCGCGGACCTTCTGGAGCAGGCCGTGCAGTGCGGCCTGGTCGACGACCGGGCCGTGCAGGACCGTGGTGCCCTCGGTCTCGTGGGTGAGGGCCAGCCCGTCGAACCAGGCGGCCCACCGGGTGTCGAGGTGGCCCTCGATCCGGATCTCGTACTGCCCGGCCTGGTAGGAGCCGCCGGTCGGGGCGGGTGCCTGGTTCATGACCGAAAGGTAGGAACGGACGTGATGAGCAGGGATCACCAGACGTGGTGATTCAGGTGGTGATTGACTCGCAGCACCGAGCCTCCGGGAAGTGCCGAAATGTCCCCGCCTGACGCCTGGCTCCACGCCGCCGAGGCATCGGCGGCACCTGAGCCGGTCGCGTTACCCAGGGTCGGGTGGCGGTTCATGGCGCTGTACACCTCGGCGTACGCGAGCACCTGCCTGCTGTTCCTCGCACCCCTGCTGGTCACCCTGGCCTTGAAGATCAACTCGCTGGTGGGGATCGACCGGGCGCCGCGCAACCTGGCGCTCGTGGCCGGCGTCGGCGCCTTGCTGGCCATGTTCGCCAACCCCTTCTTCGGACACCTGAGCGACCGCACCTCGTCGCCGCTGGGCATGCGTCGGCCGTGGATGGTTGCCGGCCTGGTCGGCGGCTCCCTCGGTGTCCTCGTCGTAGCTCTGGCACCGAACGTCCCGGTGGTCCTGGCCGGGTGGTGCATCGCGCAGCTGTCGTTCAACGCCCTGCTCGCCGTGATGGTGGCGGTCCTGCCGGACCAGGTCCCGGCGTCTCAGCGCGGCCTGGTCGCCGGCGTCCTCGGGGTCTGCGTGCCCCTGGCGTCGGTGACCGGCACCTTCCTGGTCAAGCTGTTCACCGGCAACCAGGTGGCCATGTTCCTGGCTCCGTGCGCGGTCGGCGGGTTCTTCATCCTTCTCTTCGTTGTCACCTTCGACGACAGGCGGCTGGACCCGGCCGACAAGCCGGCCTGGTCACCGCGTGAGGTCACCAGCACCTTCTACGTCAACCCGCGGAAGGCCCCCGACTTCGCCTGGGCGTTCGCCAGCCGCTTCATGTTCGTGCTGGCCTACGCGTTCCTGACCACGTACCAGGCCTACTACCTGCTGGAGAAGATCGGCAGCGCCGAGGCCGACGTGCCGCGACAGATCTTCCTCGGCACGCTCGTGCAGTCACTCGTGGTCGTCGTAGCTGCCCCCCTCGGCGGCAGGCTGTCCGACTGGACCGGCCGACGGAAGATCTTCGTCCTGACGGCGTCGACCGTCTACGGCCTGGCGCTGTTCGTGATCGCCCTCGCCGGCGACGTCAACGGCTTCCTGGTCGGCATGGCCATCGCGGGACTCGGCTTCGGCATGTACATGGCCGTCGACCTGGCACTCGTTGCCGACGTGTTGCCGGACACCGACAACGCCGCGAAGGACCTCGGTGTGCTCAATATCGCCGGCGCTCTCCCGTCGTCCATTGCGCCAGCGGTCGCTCCGGCCATCCTCGCTATCGGCGGCGGCAGCTACGGCTTCCTGTACGCGGTGGCCGGTGTCTGCGCCCTCACCGGGGCGCTGGCCATCCTGCCGGTGAAGCGGGTCCGATAGGGCTCGCTCACCGCAGGAGGTGCAGCTCCTCGGCCCGGCGTACCGCTGCCAAACCCCCCGGCAGTCGACCACGTATGGCAGGCGTGTCGGCACCTTGCGAGGCGCAGGCGCCTCGCCAAGTACCGACTGGCCTCGCATAGTCACCGCAGGAGGTGCAGCTCCTGGGCGCGGCGGACCGCGGCGCGACGGTTGTTCACGCCGAGCTTGGCGTAGATGTTCTTGGTGTGCGTGCGCACCGTGTTCAGGGACACCACGAGCTGTCGCGCGATGTCCGGACCGCCGAGATCGGTGGCGAGCAGCCGGAGCACGTCCACCTCGCGGCCGCTGAGCGGCTCGATCAGGCGCGCCGCTCCGCTCGACCGAGCAGGCTCGGTGCCGCGGCCGGCGGCCAGCAGCCGTCGGACGTAGTCGGTGGCGATACCGCGCTGCGCTGCCGCTGCGAGCAGGGCCGCCATGGGTGGGTCCTCGTCCAGAAAGACGCGGGCGTAGCCCTCGGGTTCGGCCAGGGTCAGTGCTTGTCCCAGCGGTACAAGCGCAGCGGGGACGTCGCCCCGTACCTGCTGCCCGAGCGCCTGGAGCACCAAGATCTCGATGACGCTTCCCCTCCGGCCGCCAGCCTCGGCTGCGTGGAGCAGACGCCCGAGCAGTCCGAGTGCGCCGTCGAGGGAGGGCCGCTCGCTCCGGGACCGAGCCAGGAGGGCTCTGGCCAAGGTCACGTGCTCGAACTCCCGGAGGTAGCTGAGGTCGTCGTCGATGGACAGGCCCCGGTCTCGCGCCCAGCCGAGAGCGTCATGCCAACTCCCCTGCCCGATCAGCACCCGGGCTCTTACCGCTGCGATCGGCCGTACGTCGGGAGAGAAGTCGCCGGCGTACACCCGCTCCGCCTCGTCGAGCAGGTGGACGGCGCCGTCCAGGTCCCCTTCCGCTTCCCGGACCCGGGCCATCGCGACCAGCCAGCGATGGGGGTTCTGCGGCAGCCCGAGGTGCTCGCCGAGCTCCTGGCTGCGCAGCAGGAACTGCGCGGCGGTGGCCAGGTCGCCACGTTCGCGATGCAGGGCGGCCATCCCGACGTACATGTCTGCTGTTCCCCGCAGGACCGATCCGCCCTGCTCCGCGGCGAGCCGCAACGCCTCCTCGTACGTACGCATCGCGGCACCGAGCCGACCCTGGACGACGTGGAGGTCCCCCAGCGTGACCGCCAGTCCCAGGACGTCGGCGATGTGGCCGGCCCGCACCATGTGCTGCCACGACTCGGCGTACCCGGCCTGCGCCGCCGCAACGTCCCCCTCGCCCCACGACGCGAGGCCGATCAGCGCGGAGCCCGCTGCTCGCCCAAGGTGGTCTCCGGGACCGGCGAGGTCGAGCGCCCGCCGGGCGTGGGTGATGCAGCCGGCCCGGTCGCCGAGCAGCAGCGCCTGCCCGGCACGGTGCGTGGCGACCGAGGTCGGAAGTGTCCGGAACGCCTCCTCGTCCGCGACCACCATGTCCGGCGGCCGGGCCCGGGGTCCACGGCCTTCAATCGACATGGCGTCCAACCACCGTTCGGCGTGCCCGAGGTACGGCTCGACACCGTCGATCTGACCGGTCGACATCAGGGATCCCACGTAGAGGTTGCTGAGCACCGGCCGGTCTCGGATCTTGGCATCGGGGAGGGCCTCAATCCAGCGCCGCACGGTCCCCTCCTGCCGGATCCGCTGCAGTGCCGGGGCCGCGAGCTCGACGAGGTTCGCCGCACGGTCGAAGTCCCCGCCGGCCAAGGCGTGGTCGATGGCGACGGCCCGCTCGCCGTTCGCCTCGTACCAGTCGCTCGCGCGCCGGTGCAGCTCCGGGATGTGGTCGGGCTGCTCGTCCAGCAGACGCGCACGCAGCACGTCGGCGAACAGGTGGTGGTAGCGGTACCACCGGCGGCGGTCGTCGAGCGGCACCAGGAACAGGTTCCCTCGATCCAGCGTCTCGAGCATGGCCCGGCCACCGCTGTCGCCGGTGACGGCATCACACAGCGGGCCGCTGAGTCGGTCGAGGACGGAGGTCTGCAGCAGGAAGGCCTGGACCGCGTCAGGCTGCCGTTGCAACACCTCCTCGACCAGGTAGTCGACGACGTACCGCGCGTCTCCTGTGAAGCCGGCGATGAAGCCGGACACGTCGTCCCGGCCCTGCATCGAGAGTGCTGCCAGCTGGAGGGCCGCGATCCATCCCTCGGTCCGGCCCTCGAGGGCTGCTACGTCGGCATCGGTGAGCTCGAGACCCATCGCCCCGTTCAGGTAGGCAACGGCCTCGTCGGGTGTGAAACGCAGGTCCGCGGCACGGACCTCGACCAGCTCGCCGCGTGCTCGCAGCCGGGCCAACGGCAGCGCCGGGTCGGCGCGACCGGCGATGACCACATGCAGCCCGGGAGGCGCGTGATCGAGCAGGAACGCCATCCCCTCCTGCACGTCGGGCGCGTCGATGACGTGGTAGTCGTCCAGCACCAGCACCATGTCGCCGGCGACGTCGCCGAGGTCGTTGAGCAGGGTGGTAAGCACCGTCTCGATCGGGGCCGGCTGGCTCTCCTGCAGGAGCGCGAGCGCGCTGGCCCCGACCCGCGGTGCCATGGTACGAAGGGCCGCGATCAGATAGGTCCAGAAGGCCACCGGGTTGTTGTCGCCCCCGTCGAGCGACAACCAGGCGGCGGACCGTTCGTCGGTCGACGCGGCCGGACCCGCTGCCAGCCACTCGGCCAGGAGCGTGGTCTTGCCGAAGCCCGCAGGTGCGGAAATGAGCATCAGCGTGGACGTCGCTCCGCGATCCAGGCGCTTTCGCAGCCGGGAACGGGGCACCAGCCCACGTGGCGACCTGGGCAGGAAGAGCTTCGTGTCGAGCAGAAGCGTCGGCACCGCCGTGTCCTGCCCCGGGCCCGTCACGTGGCGGAGTCTAGGTTCCGTTTCCCAGCGGATCGGCGCCGTTCCGGGT
>JAVEDA010000505.1 GCA_030841195.1 Actinomycetota bacterium
ACGCCGAGTACGCGCCACGTGCCGCCTCATGATCACGGTCAGCAGCCGGTCCAGCCGCCGTTCTGCAGGGCAAGCACCATCAGGTCGCCGACCCGGTCAGCCCGCCGACGTACGGCGAAGGAGGAGAAGCGGATCTGACGCAGTCCTCCGGCCACGACCAAGGCGGTTCGGTCGAGGTCGTCGTCCCACTGCGCAGCAGTGCGGTGGTGGGAGCCGTCGATCTCGACGGCCAGCCCGAACTCCTCCCAGAGCACGTCGAGGTAGTAGCGACCGTTTGGTCGACGCCGGACGACCTGCCTGGTCGGCGTCGGCAGTCCACGGCGACGCACGATCCGGTCGAAGTCGTGCTCCGGAACCGAGTGGATGCCACCCTCGATGTCCTCGATGGTCTCCAGAATCAGCGCGTGGTGGCGGCAAGGCCCCCGGCGGTCCAGCACCTGCTCGAGCATCTCGGGGGTGACCAGACGTTGTTGCGCGCCAGCGAAGAGGACCGCGGCGGCACGACGACCGTCGCCGGCGTCGGAGGCGAGGTCCAGCAGGCTGCGGGGGAGGCGGGTGCGCCGCGGCTGGGCGAGCGGATGCACGTCCGACGGCCCGAGCTCGGCTGACCAGTGGCTCTTGACCCACGGGATCGGCAGCCGCCTGCTTCCCACTGGCAGCACGACGTGCACCAGCGGGTCCTCGACCTGGTCGCGAAAGCCGTCCAGCCCAGCGGCAGTGCTGCCCCACAGGGCCGACCCGGTCGGCGCCGCAAGCGCTGCGACCCAGATCCGCTGCGCCTGAGTGAGGGGGCCGTTGTGCAGGACGACGACCCGTCGATGGGGGGACTGCCATAGCCGGCCGACCCGGCGGCGAACTGTCTGCGGCTCGAAGAACAGCTGCACCTGGTCGCGCGTCAGGACGTCGGCCTGCCGCTGCCTGAGGTCGTCGATCTCGCTCGACGTCGCGCCGAAGGTCATGCTGGCACGCTGCCGACATTGCGCACCTGACCGGTGGCTGGGGCACGCATCTGTGGATGTTCGAGGGCGATCTCGCAGTCTGTGGACGAGCCGTCGGACGGATCATGAGGCGGCGCGCCGCTGCGCACCGGGACGTCGTCTCAAGATCGCGGGGCGGACGCCGTACCCTCGCTCCCGTGGCGGACGCTCCGATCGGCATCTTCGACTCCGGGTTCGGGGGCCTCACGGTCGCCCGGGCGGTGCTCGACCAGCTGCCGCACGAGCCGGTCCTCTACTACGGAGACACCGCGCGCCAGCCCTACGGCCCGCGCCCGATCGCCGAGGTCCGCGCGTTCGCGCTGGAGTGCCTCGACCACCTGGTCGACCAGGGCGTCAAGATGCTCGTCATCGCCTGCAACAGCGCCAGCGCCGCGGTCCTGCACGACGCCCGCGAGCGCTACGAGGTGCCGGTCGTCGAGGTGATCCGGCCGGCCGTACGCCGGGCAGTGGCCGCCACCCGCAACGATCACGTCGGCGTGATTTCGACCGTCGCCACGAAGACCAGCCGCGCCTATGAGGACGCCCTCGCGGCCGCGCCGCACGTCGAGGTCACCACCCAGGCCTGCCCGCGGTTCGTGGAGTTCGTCGAGGAGGGCGTCACCGGCGGCACCGAGCTGCTTGCCGTGGCGCACGAGTACCTCGACCCGGTGGCCCGCGCGGGCGTCGACACCCTGATCCTCGGCTGCACGCACTACCCGCTGCTGACGGGCGTCGTCTCCTACGTGATGGGCGACGGCGTCACCCTGGTGTCCAGCGCCGACGAGACCGCGAAGGACGTCTACCGCACCCTGGTCGCCGAGGGGCTCGCGCGGCCCACGGGGCTGCCCGAGCCGGAGCACCGGTTCCTCACCACCGGCGACCCCAGCCGGTTCCTGGACCTGAGCCGCCGGTTCCTCGGGCCCGAGGCCGGCGGCGTCGAGAAGGTGGCCTGACGACGTGAAGATCACCGTGGTCGGCTGCTCCGGATCCTTCCCCGGCCCCACCGGACCCGCCTCCTGCTACCTGGTCGAGGTCGACGGCTACCGCGTCGTGCTCGATCTGGGCAACGGCGCGGTCGGCGCACTCCAGCAGTACCTCGATCTGGCCGACCTGGACGCAGTCCTGATCAGCCACCTGCACCCCGACCACTGCATCGACGTGCTGGCCCTCTACATCGCGCGCACCTACGACCCGCACCGCCGGTTCCCCCGGATCCCGGTCTACGTGCCCAGCGGCGGAGGACACCACCTGGCCCGGGCCTACGGCAAGGGCGAGGCCGGCGGGCTGACCTCGTCGTTCGACTTCATCGAGTGGACGGCGGGCGGTCACAAGGTCGGGCCGCTGCGGGTGACGGTCGACCGGATGGCGCACCCCGTCGAGACGTGGGGGATGCGGGTCGAGCAGGGGGGCAGGGTGCTGGCCTACTCCGCCGACACCGGTCCCTGCGACAACCTGGTCGAGCTGGCCCGGGACGCGGACCTGGCGCTGTTCGAGGCCGCCTTCGAGGAGGGCCGCGACGACCACGGCCCCAAGGACCTGCACCTCACCGCGGGCGACGCCGGCCGGGCCGCGACCGCCGCCGGTGCGAAACGGCTGGTCGTCACGCACCTGCCGCCGTGGAACGACCCCGAGGTCGCCCGGCGTGACGCGGGAGCTGCCTACCACGGTCCCGTCGAGCTGGCGGCGGGCGGATCGACGTACGAGCTGTGAGACCCGGCCTCTAGGGTCGTGGGCATGGATCGCATCGACGGACGTACCCCCGACCAGTTGCGCGACGTGCGCATCAGCCGCGGCTGGCTGGACCACGCCGAGGGCTCGGTGCTCGTGGAGTTCGGCAAGACCCGGGTGCTGTGTGCGGCGTCGGTGACCCAGGGCGTGCCGCGGTGGCGCAAGGGCAGCGGGCTGGGCTGGGTGACCGCGGAGTACGCGATGCTGCCGCGCTCGACCAACACCCGGTCCGACCGCGAGTCGGTCAGGGGCCGGATCGGCGGCCGCACCCACGAGATCTCCCGGCTGGTCGGCCGGTCGCTGCGCGCGGCGATCGACTACAAGGCCCTGGGCGAGAACACGATCGTGCTCGACTGCGACGTGCTGCAGGCCGACGGCGGCACCCGCACGGCCGCGATCACCGGCGCGTACGTCGCGCTGGCCGACGCGGTGTCGTGGCTGAGGGCGAAGGGTGCGCTGGTGTCCGAGCCGCTCACGACCTCGGTGGCCGCGGTGTCGGTGGGCATCGTCGACGGCATCCCGATGCTCGACCTCTGCTACGAGGAGGACGTCACGGCCGGCACCGACATGAACGTCGTGATGACCGGCGAGGGCACCTTCGTGGAGGTGCAGGGTACGGCGGAAGGGGCCGCCTTCGACCGGGCGCTGCTCGACCAGCTGCTCGACCTCGCGACGGCCGGCTGCACGACGCTGACGGCGGCCCAGAAGGAAGCACTCGAGGCATGACCGCACAGCTCGTGCTGGCGACCCGCAACGTGCACAAGCTCGACGAGCTCGCCGAGATCCTGGGTGCGGTGGGCGTCGACGTGGAGCTGCTGCCGCTGCCGGCCGAGGCACCCGACGTGCTGGAGGACGGGCTGACCTTCGCTGACAACGCGCTGAAGAAGGCACGCTCGGCGGCGGCACACACTGGCTTGCTGGCTGTCGCCGACGACTCGGGCCTGTGCGTCGACGTGCTGAACGGCATGCCGGGCATCTTCTCGGCCCGCTGGGCCGGCACCGGGCGGGACGACGCGGCCAACCTGGCACTCGTGCTCGACCAGGTGGCCGACGTGCCGGACGAGCACCTCGGTGCACGGTTCGTCTGTGCGGCGGCGGTCGCGCTGCCGTCGGGGCAGGAGCGGGTGGTCGAGGGGCGGGTGCTGGGGCGCCTGGTCCGGTCGCCGCGGGGGACCGGCGGGTTCGGCTACGACCCGATCTTCCAACCCGACGGCTACGACGTCACGACCGCCGAGATGACCCCCGAGGCCAAGCACGCGATCTCGCACCGCGGCGAGGCGTTCCGCGCCCTGGCGCCGGTCCTGCGCGAGCTGCTCTGAGCCAGCTCACTGCGAGCCTGGGCGCGGCGCCGGTCGCGTTGTAATGTCGCTTACATGAACGGGTCATCCAGCGACGTACCCTCCGTCCGGATCGGGACCGCCGAGCGCGAGGCCGCGGCCAGCGCCTTGTCCGAGCACTTCGCGGCCGGTCGGCTGGACCAGGACGAGCTCGAGGAGCGCCTGGACCGCGCCTATGCCGCGAAGACCGAAGCCGACCTGGGGCCGCTCTTCCAGGACCTGCCCCGGCCGGCCTTGCCGGTCGCGGCGGCCGAGCCCCACCGGGCAGCGGGCCCTGGCCGGTCGACCGGCCGGTCCGCACTGCTGATCGCCGTGCTCGCGTTCGCCTTGGTGTGGATGGCAGTCGTGCGATTCCCGCCGTTCTTCCTCATCCCGCTGGTGTGGATCTTCGTCGCGCGCGGCCACCGCGGCCGCCGTGGCGGTCCCTGGGGCGCGCCCTCGCACCGCTGGTGACAGGCGCGTTGCCGTCGCACCCGTTCATGGTTCGATCACGTCATGAGTGAGTCGTTGAGCGCGTACACAGTCCGGATCAGCGGCGATGGCGGCGACGAGGTTGAGGCCTATCTTGCCCGTCCGGACGGGGATGCTCCCCGGGGTGGGGTTGTCGTCATCCACCACATGCCCGGCTACGACCGCGCCACCAAGGAGATCACCCGCCGGTTCGCCGAGCTCGGCTACGACGCGATCTGCCCCAACCTCCACTGGCGCGATGCGCCCGGTGCCGCACCCGACGACGCCGCGGCCACCGTGCGGGCGAACGGTGGCGTACCGGACCCGCGGC
>JAVEDA010000192.1 GCA_030841195.1 Actinomycetota bacterium
CCCGGATCCGGGCGCTGCGCTCAGCCGCGAGGTCGCGGGCCATCCGCACCCACCACGGGCTGCTCACGAGGGCCAGGCCCGCGGCCACCACCAGCGCGGCCACCAGACCGCCGGTGGTGCCGTCCAGGTTCGCCGGGCCGAGGATCGCGGCCGCGCCGACGAGGACCAGGGCGACGCCGACGCCGGCCCGGGCGGCGCCGCCGACCCGGTGCGTCCCGGTCGCGGCCCGCCAGCGGGCCCGCGCGTCGTCGTCGGCCTGCCGCCACAGGATGCTGACGCCGACCCCGAGCGCCACCAGAGGCACCGCCAGCCCGGGCCGCAGACCGAGCCCCAGCGCGTACATCAGCAGCAGCCCGCCGACAGTGAGCGAGCCGAGCGCCAGCAGCATGGTGAGGTCCCGCTCGCGGTCCCGCGGCGCCTCGGCCTCGTACGGGTTCTGCGGCGCGAACACCCAGAACAGGCCGTACATCGCCACCCCCGCCCCGCCGGCCGCGGCGAGCAGCACGAAGGCGAGCCGGACCACGAGCACGTCGACGCCCAGGTGGTCGGCCAGCCCGCGGGCGACGCCCGCCAGCACCCGGCCCTCACTGCTGCGGTAGAGGCGCGGCGGGGCCGGCTGGGTGGTCGGAGGCGAGGTGCTCACCTCCTGATACTCCTACGCGAGAGCGTGTGACGGCATCAGGTCTCCGCCGGAGACCGCCTCAGGGTGCGGCCAGGGTCCGGCCAGGGACGTCACCGGATGGCAGCGACCGCCCCGGCGGCCACGATGAGGTCATGTCCACAGAGACCACCACCCCACCGCCAGCGCAGCAGCGTCACGGCTACCCGCCGCTGTCCGCCATGCGCCGCAGCCGCAGCGACCGGAAGGTCGTCGGCGTCGCCGGCGGCCTCGGCCGCTGGGCCGGCGTCGACCCGCTCGTCCTGCGCATCCTCTTCGTCGTCCTCACCCTGTTCGGCGGCTCGGGGATCCTGCTCTATGCCCTGGGCTGGCTGCTGGTCCCCGACGAGGGCGAGGAGGAGTCGGAGGGTCAGCGCCTGTTCAACGGCCGCTCCAAGTCCCGGTTCCGGACCGTCGCGGTGCTCGTCGTCGTCCTGGCCCTCGGCCTGGCGGTCACCGGCTCGTTGATCCACAGCGGTCCGGGTCTCGGCGGTCTCGGAGTGCTGCTGGTCGTCGGGCTTGCCGTCGTCCTCGTGCTCCGCAACGGCCGGCGCACGCCGGTCGAGCCGGAGACGCCGGCTGCCGAGCCGCCGCCGCCGGCGGTCCGGGCCGAGACCGGCGCCTACGGGCAGACCCCCGGCACGGCCTACGCCGCAGCACCCCCGTCGTCGTACGCACCGACCGCGCCACTTCCACCGCTCCCTGGCGAGAGCTACCCGGTCTACAGCCCGCCCGTGCCCGTCGCGCCGAAGGAGCGCTCGATCCTCGGCCGCGTGACGGTCAGCGTGGCCGCGATCGTCGTCGGCGTGCTGATCGGCTGGAACGCCGCCACCGACTCGGACGTGCCGGTGCGCGCCGTCATCGCCGCCGCTCTCGGCGTCGTGGGCATCGGCCTGGTGGTCGGCGCGTTCGTCGGCCGGGCCCGTGGGCTGGTCGTGCTCGGCCTGGTGCTCACCCTGATGGCGTCGGCGGCCGCCTTCACCGGTGTCCAGGTCCGCGGCGGGGTCGGGGACCGGACCTGGCGGCCGACCACGGTGGCCGAGGTCCGCCCGGTGTACCGGCTCGGCGTCGGCGAGGCGACCCTCGACCTGTCGCAGGTCGACTTCAGCTCGGCCGGCCGCACGCGGGTCGAGGTCCGGCAGGGGGTCGGCGACCTGCTCATCGAGGTGCCCTCCGACGTGATCGTGCTGGTCGACGCTGACGTCCGGGCCGGCGAGATCCGCCGGGACTCCGGCGAGGGCGACGGTTTCCAGCGCTCCCAGGACGGCACCGAGGTCTCCGAACGGTTCACCCTGCCGGGCTCCTCGGCCCCGTCGGCCGCGGTCCTCGTCATCGACGCCGAGCTCGGCGTCGGCAGCATGGAGGTGCGACGTGCGACGTCATGAGCTCGACGTGTTCTCCCTCGTCGCCGGTCTGGTGTTCGTCGCCGTCGCGATCGGGCACCTGCTCGACGAGGGCGCCGGCCTGGAATTCGACGGGCGGTGGATCGCGCCGGTCGTGCTGGTGGCGCTCGGCGCCGCCGGCCTCGGCGGTGTCCTGCGCGGTCGCGAGCCGCAGCGGCCGGCCGACAGCGAGGTTGAGGCTGCCCCGGACACCGACGGGATGTGAGTGGCCGGCGGCTCGCGCGCTATCCTCTCCGGGTCCCCGCGCGGGACGCCCGGCAGGTTGCCCGAGCGGCCAATGGGAGCGGACTGTAAATCCGTCGGCGATGCCTTCGAAGGTTCGAATCCTTCACCTGCCACGCGCGTCGGCCCCCGACCGGACCACCGGTGGGGGGCCGTCCGCGTTCACTGCTGGGAGCGCTCGACGATCGAGTTGGCAGTGCGCGCCGCGAGCCCTGTATCCTCGTCGGGCTCGTGCCCCCTTAGCTCAGTCGGTAGAGCGTCTCCATGGTAAGGAGAAGGTCTACGGTTCGATTCCGTAAGGGGGCTCTGGTCGGGCCGCCCGCGCGAGTGCTCCTCGCGCGGCGCGGTCCGCTCGGCGGAGTAGCTCAGCCTGGTAGAGCAAACGGCTCATAATCGTTGTGTCGCCGGTTCAAGTCCGGCCTCCGCTACGCGCACGTAGACGCACAGACCCGACCGGGTCTCCCGACAAGGCTAGGAGCCAGCCCGATGGCCAAGCAGACCGATGTCCGACCGAAGATCACGCTGGCGTGCGTCGAGTGCAAGGAGCGCAACTACATCACTCGCAAGAACCGCCGCAACGACCCGGACCGCCTCGAGCTGAAGAAGTACTGTCCGCGGGACCGTCGGCACACCGTGCACCGCGAGACCCGCTAGCTCATCGTGCCGATTGACCCCTCGTTCGCCGGCCGGACCTATCCGCCCACCGAGCCCTACGAGGTCGGCGTGGAGAAGATCCGCGAGTTCGCCGCCGCCCTCGGGGACGACAACCCGGCGTACCGCGACCGCGCAGCGGCCGCGGCGCTGGGGCACCCGGACGTGATCGCGCCGCCCACGTTCCCGTTCGTCCTGACCTTTCAGGCGTCCCGCCGGCTGATCGACGACCCGGACCTCGGGATCGACTACAGCCGGGTCGTGCACGGCGAGCAGAAGTTCGCCCACACCCGGCCGGTCCGGGCCGGCGACGCCCTGACGGTGACCGTCACGCTGGAGACGGTCCGGTCGGCGGGCGGCCACGACATGATCACCTCACGCAGCGACGTCGCCACGGTCGAGGGCGAGCATGTGGCGACCGCCTGGTCCACCCTCGTGGTGCGGGGCGAGGGCTGATGGCCCAGACGTACGATTCCGCCCCTGTCTTCGACGAGATCGAGGTCGGCCACGAGCTGCCCGCGCAGACCTTCACCATCCGCCGCGCCGACCTGGTCCGCTACGCCGGCGCGTCCGGCGACTTCAACGTCATCCACTGGAACCAGCGGGTCGCCACCTCGGTGGGCCTGCCGGACGTCATCGCGCACGGCATGTTCACGATGGCCCTGGCGGCCCGGGTGGTCACCGACTGGGCCGTCGACCCGGGCCGGGTCCAGGAGTACGGCGTGCGGTTCACCCGTCCGGTGCCGGTGCCCGACGACGACCAGGGAGCCCTGCTCGAGGTGACCGGCAAGGTGGCCGCCAAGCTGGACGACGGCATGGTCCGGGTCGACCTCACCGCGACGCACGCCGGGGCCAAGGTGCTCGGCCGGGCCCAAGCAGTCGTCGCACTGGGCTGACGCCGGTGCAGGAGCACAGCCAGGTCCCGCTCGCGGGGCTCACGACCCTGCGCCTCGGCGGGCCGGCCCGGCGGCTGCTGGTGGCCGAGACCGAGGACGAGGTGGTCGAGGCGGTCCGGCGCGCTGACACCGACTCCGAGCCGCTGCTGGTCCTGGGTGGGGGCAGCAACCTGGTGGTGGCCGACGAGGGCTTCGACGGCACCGTGCTCCAGGTCGCCACCCGCGGCGTCGCGGTCGCGCCACTCGCCCTGCACGCGCTGCAGGTCGAGGCCGGCGTCGACTGGGACCACGTCGTGGCGCTCACGGTCGAGGAGGGGTACGCCGGGCTGGAGGCGCTCTCGGGCATCCCCGGCCGCGTGGGTGCGGCCCCGATCCAGAACGTCGGCGCCTACGGCCAAGAGGTCGCCCAGACCGTCGGATGGGTCCGGGCGCTGGACCGCAGCAGCCACGATGTCGTCCTGCTGAACCCGGAGGACTGCGGCTTCGGCTACCGCGACAGCGTGTTCAAGCGGTCCGACCGCTACGTCGTGCTGGCCGTCGCGTTCGCCCTCGAGCACTCCCGGCTGGGCGCACCGGTCCGCTACGCCGAGCTGGCCCGCCGCCTCGGGGTCGAGGTCGGCGCGCGGGTGCCGGCGACCGACGTACGGGCTGCCGTGCTCGAGCTGCGCCGCGGCAAGGGGATGGTGCTTAACGCCGAGGACCACGACACCTGGAGCGCCGGGTCGTTCTTCACCAACCCGTTGCTCCCGCCTGCGCAGGCGGCGGCCCTGCCCGAGACGGCGCCGCGGTGGCCCACCGACGACGGCCGGGTCAAGACCTCGGCCGCGTGGCTGATCGAGCAGGCCGGCATCGGGAAGGGCCACGGCTCCGGCGCGGCCCGGGTGTCCACCAAGCACACGCTGGCCCTCACCAACCGGGGCGGCGCCACCACCGCGGAGCTGCTGGCGCTGGCCCGCGAGATCCGGGCAGCCGTGCACGACAAGTTCGGCGTCACCCTGGTCCCGGAGCCGGTACTGGTGGGCGCAGAGCTCTGAGGCGCTACGGGGACGTCAGCCAGCCGTCGATGCCCTGGAGCAGGCGGGACCGCACGTCGTCCGGGGCCACCGAGCCGCGCACCGAGCAGCGCGCCAGCTCGGCCAGCTCCGCGTCGTCCAGGCCGTGCACCTCGCGGGCCTGCTGGTACTGCGCAAGCAGCCGGTCGCCGAACAGCAGCGGGTCGTCGGCGCCCAGGGCCACCGGGACGCCGGCCGCGCGCAGCGTGCGCAGCGGCACGTCTGCGGCGGTCGGGTAGACCCCGAGCCGGACGTTGGAGGACGGGCAGACCTCGAGGGTGACGCCGGCGGCCGCCAACCGGTCCAGCAGGGCCGGGTCCTCGGTCGAGCGGACCCCGTGGCCGATCCGCCGGGCACCGAGCGCGTCGAGGCAGGCGGCGACGTTGTCCGGCCCGCCCAGCTCGCCGCCGTGCGGTGTCGCGATCAGCCCGGCCCGGTCGGCGATCCGGAAGGCCGGGGCGAAGTCCTCGGTGCGCCCCCGGCGCTCGTCGTTGGACAGCCCGAAGCCGACCACGCCGCGGCCGGCGTACTGGGCGGCCAGCCGCGCCAGCGTCCGGGCGTCCAGCGGGTGCCGGGTCCGGTTCGCCGCGATGACCACCCCGACCCCGACACCGGTCGCCCGGGTCGCCGCGGCCGCGGCGTCGAGGACCACCTCCACGGCCGGGGTCAGACCACCCAGCCAGGGCGCGTACGACGTGGGGTCCACCTGGATCTCCAGCCAGCCGGAGCCCTCCGCGCGCTCGTCCTGGGCCGCCTCGAGCACCAGCCGGTGCACGTCGGACTCACCGCGGACCACCGAGCGGGCAGCGTCGTAGAGCCGCTGGAACCGGAACCAGCCACGCTCGTCGGTCGCCCGCAGCTCGGGCGGGTGGGCTCCGTCCACCTCGGCCAGGATGTCCGGCAGCCGGACCCGGTGCTCGGCGGCCAGCTCGCGCAGCGTCGCCGGCCGCAGCGACCCGGTGAAGTGCAGGTGCAGGTGCGCCTTCGGCAGCGCGCGCAGGTCCCGCGCGCCCGACGCGCTGGAGGCGCTCAGTGTGCTTCGGCCAGCAGCTGGTGCAGCCGGGTCACACCCTCAACCAGGTCGTCGTCGCCGAGGGCGTAGGACATCCGGACGTAGCCGGGGGTGCCGAACGCCTCGCCCGGCACCATCGCCACCTCGGCCTCCTCGAGCACGAGCTCACAGAGATCCGCGCTGCTGGTGGGCCGCCGGCCGCGCAGCTCGCGGCCGAGCGCGCCCTTGACCGACGGGTAGACGTAGAACGCCCCGAACGGCTCCGGGCACTCGATGCCCGGGATGTCGCGCAGCATCTTCACGATCGTCTGCCGACGCCGGTCGTAGACCTCACGCATCATCTCAACCGCCGACAGGTCGCCGCGGACCGCGGTGAGGGCGGCCACCTGGCTGACGTTGGCGACGTTGGACGTGGCGTGCGACTGGAGGTTGGCGGCGGCCCTGACCACGTCGTCCGGCCCGATCAGCCAACCCACTCGCCACCCGGTCATCGCATAGGTCTTGGCGACGCCGTTCACGACGACGCAGCGGTCGGCGATCTCGGGCACCAGGGTCGGGATCGACGCGAACCGGGCGTCGCCGTACACCAGGTGCTCGTAGATCTCGTCGGTGACCACCCAGAGGCCGCGCCCGGCCGCCCAGCGACCGATCTCCGCCACCTGCACCGGCGAGTAGACGGCGCCGGTGGGGTTGGACGGCGACACGAACAGCAGCACCTTGGTGCGGTCGGTGGTGGCCGCCTCGAGCTGCTCGACGGTGGCCAGGTAGCCGCTGGCCTCGTCGGTCAGCACCGCGACCGGGACCCCGCCGGCCAGCTTGATCGACTCGGGGTAGGTGGTCCAGTACGGCGCGGGCATCAGCACCTCGTCGCCGGGGTCCAGCAGCGTGGCGAAGGCCTCGTAGACGGCCTGCTTGCCCCCGTTCGTGACCAGGACCTGCGAGGGGGACACCTCGTAGCCGGAGTCACGGAGGGTCTTGGCGGCGATCGCCTCCCGCAGCTCCGGCAGCCCACCGGCCGGGGTGTAGCGGTGCCAGCGCGGGTCGTGGCAGGCCGCGGCGGCCGCCTCGACGATGTAGTCGGGGGTCGGGAAGTCCGGCTCGCCGGCCCCGAAACCGATCACCGGTCGACCCGCCGCCTTGAGCGCCTTCGCCTTGGCATCCACGGCCAAGGTGGCCGACTCGCTGATCGCGCCGATCCGGTGGGAGACTCGGGAAGCCTGTCGGGTCATGGGCCCATGCTCCCACCTGTTCGGTTCGACCCCGGTGCGGCCCTGTGCGTAGACTCGGCCCTTCGGAGGCTCGAGGCCCCTCGCGCCAGCGCGCCCGGAATCGGGTCCGTCGGACGAGCGTGCGGGCAGCGTGCGCCCCCGAAGGGTCGTAGCTCAATTGGTAGAGTTCCGGTCTCCAAAACCGGCGGTTGGGGGTTCGAGTCCCTCCGGCCCTGCGAGACATTTCACGCCGAGAAGATGATCGACAAGGTGGACAGATGACCGACACGCGGGCCAACCCGAGCCCGGCACGGGACCGGGACGCCAAGAAGCCGCTGCCCGCGCGCATCTCGCTGTTCTACCGCCAGGTCATCGCCGAGCTGCGCAAGGTCATCTGGCCGACCCGCAAGGAGCTGATCACCTACACCTCGGTGGTCATCGTGTTCGTGCTCTTCGTGATCGCCTACGTGACCGGCCTTGATTTCCTCTTCAGCAAGGCGGTCCTGGCGGTCTTCGGCTAGCACCCGCCCCACCGCCCCACCCATGCATGCGACTCCCCAGGAAGTGACCGTCACCGTGTCCGAGACCCCCAGCGCCACCGACGCGCCCGAGCTCGACGAGCAGGCCGCTGCGGCGCCCGCCGAGCCGGCAGTCGACGAGGCGCCGGTCGAGCAGCCCGTGACCGACGAGCAGCCCGTGGCCGACGATCAGCCTGCCGACCAGGCCGTGGCTGACGAGGCCGTGGCTGACGAGGCCGTGGCCCCCACCGCTGCGGCCGAGCCGGAGGCCGAGGCCGAGGTCGACCCGGTCGAGGAGATGCGCGCCGCGCTGCGCCGGGCTCCCGGTGACTGGTACGTCGTGCACTCCTACGCCGGCTACGAGAACCGGGTGAAGACCAACCTCGAGACCCGCACCAGCTCGCTCAACATGGAGGACTACATCTTCCAGGTCGAGGTGCCGCAGCGCGAGGAGTCGGTCGTCAAGAACGGCCAGCGCAAGATGGTCAAGCAGAACCTCCTGCCCGGCTACGTCCTGGTCCGGATGGAGCTCACCGACGAGTCCTGGGGCGCCGTGCGCAACACCCCGGGGGTCACCGGGTTCGTCGGTCACACGCACCGGCCGTCCCCGCTCTCGCTCGACGAGGTGCTGCAGTTCCTGGCCCCCGAGCAGGAGAAGAAGGAGAAGGTCGTCGAGACCAAGGCCGCCGACTTCGAGGTCGGCGAGTCGGTCACCGTCATGGACGGCCCGTTCGTCACGCTGCCGGCGTCGATCAGCGAGATCCACGCCGACTCGCAGAAGCTGAAGGTGCTCGTCTCGATCTTCGGCCGGGAGACCCCGGTCGAGCTGTCGTTCAGCCAGGTGCAGAAGATCTGACGCTCGCGAACGCTGTCACGTAGGCGCCGGCAGGCGCGAAACCCCAGAAAGCAGAAGGACTCATGCCCCCCAAGAAGAAGCTCGCGGCGATCATCAAGCTGCAGATCCAGGCCGGTGCCGCGACTCCGGCGCCGCCGGTCGGCCCCGCGCTGGGCCAGCACGGCGTCAACATCATGGAGTTCTGCAAGGCCTACAACGCCCAGACCGAGTCGCAGCGCGGCCAGGTCGTCCCGGTGGAGATCTCGGTCTACGAGGACCGCTCGTTCACCTTCATCACCAAGACGCCGCCCGCGGCCCGGCTGATCCTGGCCGCCGCCGGTATCGAGAAGGGCTCCGGCGAGCCGCACAAGACCAAGGTCGCGAACCTGACCCGCGCGCAGGTCCGGTCGATCGCCGAGACCAAGATGCCCGACCTGAACGCCAACGACCTCGACGCCGCCGAGAAGATCATCGCCGGCACCGCCCGCCAGATGGGCATCACGGTCGAGGGTCGCTGATCCAGCACCACCCAGCACGACGTGGGAGGGCCCGCGCGGCCCGTCGTACCACGACTCCATCCCGATCACAGGAGCAGCAATGAAGCGCAGCAAGTCCTACCGCGCCGCCGTCGAGAAGATCGACGCGGACGCCCTGTACGCCCCCCTGCAGGCCGTGCGGCTGGCCAAGGAGACCTCGGCCACCAAGTACGACGCCACCGTCGAGGTGGCGATGCGCCTCGGCGTCGACCCGCGCAAGGCCGACCAGATGGTCCGTGGCACCGTCAACCTGCCGCACGGCACCGGCAAGACCGCCCGGGTCCTCGTCTTCGCCACCGGTGAGCGGGCCGAGCAGGCAACCGCTGCCGGCGCCGACATCGTCGGCGACGACGCCCTGATCGACGAGGTCAACAAGGGCCGGCTCGACTTCGACGCCGTGGTCGCGACGCCGGACATGATGGGCAAGGTCGGCCGCCTCGGCCGGGTCCTCGGCCCGCGCGGCCTGATGCCCAACCCCAAGACCGGCACGGTCACGCCGGACGTCGCCAAGGCGGTGTCCGACATCAAGGGCGGGAAGATCGAGTTCCGGGTCGACCGCAACGCCAACCTGCACTTCATCATCGGCAAGACCTCGTTCGACGAGGCGCAGCTGGTGGAGAACTACGCCGCTGCCCTCGACGAGGTGCTCCGGCTCAAGCCGTCGGCGGCCAAGGGGCGCTACATCCGCAAGGCGACCATGAGCACGACCATGGGCCCTGGCATCCCCCTCGACCCCAACAAGACCCGTGGCCTCCTGGAGGACACCGAGGCGGTTCCCGCCTGATCATGCGCAGGCGCATCGCCCTTGTCCTGTTGTCGCTGCTCACCGTTGTCGCGCTGGCGTGCGGCGGCTGGCTGCTCGACCCGGCCGGCTCACGTGAGCAGGGCGGCGGCCAGTCGCCCGCGCGGCCGACGACCACCGGCCCGCTGCTGTACGCGGCCGTCACCCGGCAGATGGCTGCCCGTGGCACCGCCACGTACACCTGGTCGGGCACCAGCGGCGGCGGCACCACGATGGCGGGCACCGGATCGCTGCACTTCCTCGCCTCCGGCGCCCCGGGACACAGCTTCGACGCGGACGTGACGGTGACGTCGCCGGAGACCGGCCGGATGCGAGCCGTCCTGCTGCCGACCGCGACATTCCTCGCGCTCCCGCCCGCCAAGGGGCTGCCCCGCAACAAGCCCTGGCTGAAGGTGTCCCAGGCGACCCGGTCCACCCTCGGCCGCCAGCTCCAGCCGATGGGCGAGCAGCTGCGGGCCTCGATCGACCCCGCGCAGAACGTCGGCCTGCTGCTGGCCGCCGGCACGGTGACCGAGGTGGGCCATGGGACCGTCGAGGGCGTCCCCGCCACCGAGCACCGGGCGGTCGTGGACCTGCGCCAGGCGGTCCAGCTGGCCGACGACCCCGGCATCCGGGCGCAGTACCGCGCGATGCTCGCCGCAGGGGTCCGGACCCTGGAGTACGAGCTCTGGGTCGACGACGACTCGCTGCCGCTACGGGTGCACGCGGACGTCCCGCGGACCACCGGCGTCTTCTCGATGACCGGCGTGTTCCGTCGCTGGGGAGACCGGCTGCAGATCGTCGCGCCGACGGCCAAGCAGGTCTTCGACGCCGACGCCCTCAAGAACTGAACCTCCCCGTTGATCATGCAACTTTGGGGATCTTGAGCGTCCCTGCAGGCAGCGCACCGAGAAATCCCCGTCGATCATGCACTTTTGGGGATCTTGGATGGACTCGGTCCATGCGGCCGGTGGCCGAGCCCGAGAGGCTGTCTCGTCAGCGGCAGCAACTGGCTCGGTTGCGGCCCGGCTGCCGTCAAGCAGGAGCTGTAGGCGCATGACCATGATCCCCGAAGTTGCATGATCAACAGATCGCGAGGCGCACGTTCGCGCAGGTCAGAGGACCGGTAGGAGCAAGATCCCCAAAGTTGCATGATCAACGGGGAGGTTGTTGCTCTGTTGGTGGGTGAGGCGCTGATTTGCCGGGGGGTGCCCGGCCGACGTACCCTCGCCGTTGCCACAGACCGCCGGTCGCCGTGCCCGCAAGGGGATGGCCGAAGGCCCCGCAACAGCGGGCGGCCCGCGTAGGTGCAGCAAGGCCAGCCAGACGGCTCGTTCCGAGCCGGACCGCCACGCCCCGTCGCGCCTGCGACGGGGCGTTCGTGCTGTCAGGGGATCGGCGCACGAGACGGAAGGAGGGCCAGCCACTCATGGCGAGGCCTGACAAGGCGGCCGCGGTCGCCGAGCTCACAGAGGAGTTCCGCAGCTCGAACGCGGCGGTCCTCACCGAGTACCGCGGGCTCACGGTCGCCCAGCTCAAGGAGCTGCGCCGTTCCCTCGGCGCGGACACCTCCTATTCCGTGGTGAAGAACACGCTGACCAGGATCGCGGCCAAGGACGCCGGGGTCGCCGCTTTCGACGAGCTGCTCGTGGGGCCGTCGGCGATCGCGTTCGTCAAGGGCGACCCGGTCGAGGCCGCCAAGGGTCTGCGTGACTTCGCCAAGGCCCACCCGCACCTCGTGATCAAGGGGGGCGTGCTCGACGGCAAGTCGCTCTCGCCCGCCGAGCTCACGAAGCTCGCCGACCTCGAGTCGCGCGAGGTGCTGCTCGCCAAGATGGCGGGCGCCCTGCAGGCGTCGTTGACCAACGCCGTCTCGCTGTTCGCTGCGCCGCTGGCGCAGACCGCACGCGTCATCGAGGCGCTGCGGCAGAAGGCCGAACAGGACCCCACGGTCCTGCGTGGCGGCGCCGGTACGCCGGTCGCAGCCGAGCCCGAGGTCGAGGCGGAGGAGCAAAGTGCTCCCGAAGCCGCGGCCGAGGAGGCCACCCCCGAGGTTGCCGCCGAGGAGAGCACCACCACCGAGGCAGCCGCCGAGGAGACCACCGAGGGCTGATCGGCCCACCGCCACCGCCTGACCACAGAAGGAAGGACCCGCCACCATGGCGAAGCTCAGCACCGACGAGCTCCTTGAGTCGTTCAAGGAGATGACCCTCATCGAGCTCTCGGAGTTCGTGAAGCAGTTCGAGGACACCTTCGGCGTGACCGCGGCCGCCCCGGTCGCCGCGGCGGCCCCCGCCGCCGGCGGCGGCGGCCCCGCCGCCGAGGAAGA
>JAVEDA010000512.1 GCA_030841195.1 Actinomycetota bacterium
TCGGCATCATCGACCGGGTCCGGGCCGCGATGCCCGACGCGGCCATCACCACCGACATCATCGTCGGCTTCCCCGGGGAGACCGAGGACGACTTCGCCCAGACCCTTGACGTCGTACGCCGGGCCCGGTTCGCCGGTGCGTTCACGTTCCAGTACTCCAAGCGCCCCGGCACCCCGGCGGCAACCCTGCCCGACCAGCTGCCGAAGGAGGTCGTGCAGGAGCGCTACCTGCGGCTGCTGGCCCTGCAGGAGGAGGTCTCCTGGCAGGAGAACAAGCGCCAGGTCGGGCGAGTGCTCGACGTTCTCGTGGCCGAGGGCGAGGGCCGCAAGGACGGCGCGACCCACCGGATGTCCGGTCGCGCCCCGGACAACCGCCTCGTGCACTTCGCCGTCCCGACCGGTGTCCAGCCGCCGCGGCCCGGTGACGTCGCCACCGTCGAGGTCACCTACGCCGCCCCGCACCACCTGGTCGCCGACGGCCTGTTCGGCGGGGTCCGCCGGACCCGGGCCGGCGATGCGTGGCAGGCCCGTCAGGGCGGTACGCCGGTCCCGGCCGGCGTGCTGCTCGGCATGCCGAGCGTCGGGGCCCCGCCGGCGGCACCTGTCGTCAGCACCATCTGCGGCTGACGTGCTGGTCGCGGCGGCGGTCTGCCCGCACCCGCCGCTGCTCGTGCCCGGCGTCGGCGCCAGCGCCTCGGGCGAGCTGGACGGGCTGCGGATGGCCTGCGACGCCGCCGTGCGCGACCTGCTGGCCGCCGACCCGAGCCTGGTCGTGGTCGTCGGCGGTGCCCCTGTGGTCGGCCCGTACGGCGACGGTGCCTGGGGGAGCCTGGCCGGCTTCGGGGTCCGGGTGCCGGTGGGGTCAGGACCGGGGGAGCCGACCCTGCCGTTGTCGTTGACGCTCGGACGGTGGCTGCTGGACCGGGCCGACGGCGAGGCGGACAGCCAGCCGCTGCTGTTCGGGGTCGAGCCGGACGCCGGCACCGACCGGTGTCTGGCCCTGGGGGAGGCGCTCGCCGGTCGGGCCGACCGGGTGGCGCTGCTGGTGATGGGCGACGGCAGTGCCCGCCGCAGCCTGAAGGGGCCCGGCGGGCTGCACCCGGACGCCGAGCCGTTCGACACCGCGGTCGCACAGGCGCTCGCCGCCGGCGACCCCGACGCGCTGGCCGCGCTCGACCCGGCGCACGCGGCCGACCTGCTGGCGGCCGGGCGCGCGCCCTGGCAGGTGCTGGCCGGCGCCGCCCGCGGCGGCACGTGGCACGGCGCCGTGACCTGGACCGGCTCGCCGTACGGCGTGACCTACCTGGTCGCTACCTGGACCCCGGCCGGCTGACCCGGACGGGCTGGGCCCTAGGGCTTCGCAGCCGGGCCGTCCGGGATGTCGTCGTCGCGGCCGTCCAGCTTGTCCAGCGCGTTCTTGGCCGCCGCGGCGCCCTTGCCGATCTGCCCGCCGTGCTTGCCCTTGGTCTGCTTGTCGGCCAGCTCGGCCGCCTTGTCGATGCCGGACGCGATCTGCGCGCCGTGCTCGTCGACGGCGGTCGTGGCCTTCTTCTTGAGGTTGTCGAACAGTCCCATGGCGTCACCGTAGTCCGCGGTGCGCGAGACTGCGCCGTTGTGAGCGAGAGCCCCGACCCGCGACCGGTCGTCGCCGTCGTCGGTGCAACGGCCGTCGGCAAGAGCGACCTCGCGGTGGCGCTCGGGCAGCAGCTGGGCGGCGAGGTCGTCAACGCCGACTCCATGCAGCTCTACCGCGGGATGGACATCGGGACCGCCAAGCTGCGTGACGACGAGCAGGGCGACGTCGTGCACCACGTCCTCGACGTGTGGGACGTGCGCGACGAGGCGAACGTGGCCGCCTACCAGCAGATGGCCCGGGCGGCGTTCCGGGCGGCTGGAGAACGGGGCGCGCGGCCGGTGCTCGTCGGCGGGTCCGGGCTCTACGTGCGGGCAGCCCTGGACCGGCTGGACTTCCCGGGCACCGATCCCGGCGTACGGGCCAGGCTGGAGGCCGACCTCGCCGCCGACGGACCGGCGGCACTGCACCGCCGGCTGGCGGAGGTGGACCCGGCCGCGGCCGCGAGCATCCTGGCGAGCAACGGGCGCAAGCTGGTCCGGGCCCTGGAGGTCGTCGAGATCACCGGGGGACCGTTCAGCGCGACCCTGCCCGAGCCGGCCTACGAGGTGCCCGCCGTGCAGCTCGGGCTGACCCTGCCGCGCCCTGCCCTCGACGAGCGGATCGAGGCGCGGGTCGACCGGATGTGGCAGCTGGGCCTGGTGGAGGAGGTGCGCGGGCTGGCCGCACGCGGTCTGCGCGAGGGCCGCACGGCGTCCCGGGCGCTCGGCTACGCCCAGGTGCTGCGCCACCTCGACGGCGAGCTCACCGAGGCGCAGGCGCGGGACGAGACGGTGCGGGCCACCCGGCGGTTCGCCCGGCGGCAGGAGTCGTGGTTCCGGCGGGACCCGCGGGTGGTCTGGCTGGCCGCCGACGACCCCGGTCTGGTGGACCGGGCGCTGTCCGAATTGTTCTGATCCTGGTAGAGATGTCGTCATGACTCTCCCTCGACGCCCGTTGCTGGCGGCCGCCACCGCCCTCGTCGTCCCCGCCGCCCTGCTCACCGGCCCATCGGTGACCGGGGTGGCCGGTGCCGCCGAGCGCGCGCCTGCCGCGCATCGGGCCACCGCGAAGCAGGCGACCGCCGTTGGTCGCGGCGGGGCGGTGAGCACGGTCGACCCGGAGGCGACCCGGGCCGGGCTGCGGGTGCTCCGCCACGGCGGCAACGCCGTCGACGCGGCAGTCGCGGCGGCCGCGACGCTGGGCGTCACCGAGCCCTACTCGACCGGCATCGGCGGCGGCGGCTACTTCGTCTTCTACGACGCGAAGGCGCACCGGGTCCGCACCATCGACGGGCGGGAGACCGCGCCGATGTCGACGACCGCCGACACCTACCGCGGGCTGTCGTTCGACGAGGCCGTCAACAGCGGCCTGTCCGTCGGCGTGCCAGGCACCGCGCGGACGTGGTCACGCGCCCTGCATCGCTGGGGCACCCTCGACCTGGCCGAGGCGCTCGCGCCTGCCACCGCGGTGGCGCGCCGCGGCTTCGTCGTCGACCAGACCTTCCGCGACCAGACGGCGTCCAACGAGGCGCGGTTCCGCGACATCGTGCCGACCCGCGAGCTGTTCCTGCCCGGCGGCCAGCTCCCGGTCGTCGGGTCGGTGTTCCGCAACCCGGCGCTGGCCGACACCTACGACCGCCTCGGCCGCAAGGGTGTCGACTGGCTGTACGGCGGCCGCCTCGGCCGGGAGATCGTCCACACCGTGCAGGTCCCACCGAAGGACCCCGCCGCCACCCGCAACGTCCGGCCCGGACTGATGACCGCGGCCGACCTCGCGCGCTACCGCGCCGTGCGACGCGCGCCGACCCACGTGGGCTACCGGGGGCTCGGCGTGTGGGGCATGGCTCCGTCCTCCAGTGGTGGCTCGACGGTCGGTGAGGCCTTGAACATCCTGGAGAACGTCGACCTCGGCGCCGTCTACCGGGCCGACCACACCAAGGCCTTGCACGACTATCTCGAGGCGAGCGCGTTGGCTTTCGCCGACCGCGGGAAGTACGTCGGCGCGCCGAGCTCGATGCAACCCGGTGTGCTCGGCCAGCTGACCTCGCAGGGGTTCGCCGACGAGCGGTTCTGCTCGCTGGACCAGACGAAGGCTGCGACCAAGCCGGTGCCGGCAGGCACCCCGGACGGCAGCTACGACACGAACTGCGACGGAGTGCCGGACCAGAGCGCCGCGGTCGCCGACCACGAGGGGCTATCGACCTCGCACCTCACGACGGCCGACCGGTGGGGCAACGTCGTGACCTACACGCTGACCATCGAGCAGACCGGCGGCAGCGCGCTGACCGTGCCGGGCCGGGGCTTCCTGCTCAACAACGAGCTCACCGACTTCGACCTCGCGCCTGCCTCGCCCACCGCGCCGAACGCGCCGGGCGGCGGGAAGCGCCCCCGCTCGTCGATGTCGCCGACGATCGTCACCGACCACGGCCGACCGGTGCTGGCGACCGGCTCACCAGGTGGCTCGACGATCATCACCACGGTGCTGCAGGTGCTGATCGACCGCCTCGACTTCGGCATGTCCCTGCCGCAGGCGGTGGCCGCGCCGCGGGCCAGCCAACGCAACACCGCCGACGTGCAGGCCGAGCCCGCCTTCGACCGGGCCGGGCTCTCGGCCTACGGCCACACCTTCGTCGACCCGCCCGCCCCCGGCGAGATCGGCGCCGTCACCGGCATCGAGTTCCGCTCCGGCGGCCGGATGGTCGCGGTGGCCGAGCCGGTCCGCCGCGGTGGCGGTGACGCCCGCGTCGTGCATCCCCGCTGAGC
>JAVEDA010000517.1 GCA_030841195.1 Actinomycetota bacterium
CACCCCTCCGACGAAGGGCACCCGGCTGGATCGACAGCCGCTGGAATGCCAGCTCAGGAGAGCGCGAGCGTGGCGCCGAGCACCACGCCGTACACGAGAAGAAGCAGTCCAGTCTCCTTCAGCACCGGCACCAGGTCGCGGCCCTTGGCGCCGTAGATCACACCCAGGGTCGGCCGCACGGCGGGCAGGGCGGTGCCGAGGGTCACCATCACCAGCAGGTGGGCGAGGGCGATCAGGACCACGACCGCGTACGCCGTGAAGACGAGCCCCACGTAGAGCAGCCGGGTCCGGCGGTCCCCGAGCCGGACCGCGAGGGTCCGCTTGCCCGAGGCGGTGTCGGTCGGGATGTCCCGCAGGTTGTTGGCGACCAGGATCGCGCAGGCCAGGGCGCCGCAGCCGACGCCGGCGAGCACCGATGCGGTGGTGACCTCACGGGCCTGCACGTAGGTCGTGCCGACGGTCGCCACCAGCCCGAAGAAGACGAAGACGGAGCCCTCGCCCAGCCCGCGGTAGCCGTAGGGCGACCGGCCGCCGGTGTAGTACCAAGCGGCGACCATGCAGGCAGCGCCCACCAGCACCAGCCACCAGGCGACCAGCAGCGCAAGCACCAGGCCGGCGACAGCAGCCACCAGGAACGAGAGCACCGCGGCCCGTCGCACCGCGGCCGGCGCTGCTACGCCCGAGCCGACCAGTCGCAGCGGACCGACCCGGTCGGCGTCGGTGCCGCGGACCCCGTCGCTGTAGTCGTTGGCGTAGTTCACCGCGACCTGCAGCGAGACCGCGACCAGAAGTGCGAGCAGCGCGTGGCTCAAGCAAAAGCCGTCGACGGCAGCCGCGGCGCCGGTGCCGGCGGCCACCGGCGCGACGGCCGCGGGCAGGGTTCGCGGGCGGGCGCCCTCGAACCACTGGGCAGGCGTGGCCATCGGCGGTCGGTCCTCCGGGGACGGCTGGGTCGGCTGGGTCGGCAGGTCAGGTGCGGTCGCGCAGGAGCGTACGCACCGCGACCTTGTCGGGCTTGCCCGAGTCCAGCACCGGCAGCAGCCCGAGCCTCACGACCTCGCGGGGCAGCGCGGCCGGCTCGAGGGCGTCGGCCGCGAAGGCACGCAGCGACTCGAGGTCGGGCGCCGACGACCAGTCGAGCGGCTGCACGACCGCGACCACCCGCTCGCCCCACTCCGGGTCGGGCCGACCGATCACCGCGCAGGCGGCAACACCCGGATGTCCCGCGACGACCCGCTCGACCAGAGCCGCGGGCACGTTCACGCCACCGGTGACGATCACGTCGTCTGCCCGGCCCAGCACCTCGAGCCGTCCGTCGGCGCTCCAGCGACCGAGGTCCTGCGTGACGTGCCGGCCGTCGACCAGGGCGGCTGCGGTGAGGTCGGGCCGCAGCCGGTACCCGGCGAAGACCACCGGGCCGCCGAGCTCGACCCGGCTGTCGTCGCGCAGCCGAACCGTGACGCCGTCCAGCGGCTCGCCGTCATAGACACACCCGCCGCAGGTCTCCGACATCCCGTACGTCGTCACGACGGGCACCCCCGCCTGGACTGCTGCGCGGTGCAACGACGGGGACAGTGCCGCCCCGCCGACCAGCACACCGTCGTACGTCGAGAGGTCTGCCTCGGCGTCGAGCAGCCGGCGCAGCTGGGTCGGGACCAGCGACGTGTAGTGCCGGACTCCCGGCGCCAGCCGCGCCGTCGCGGCGACGAACGCCGACACCGAGAAGCCGCCGTAGAGGTCGAGGACCTCCGGCCGGGTGCGGGCTTCGAGGGAGCGCACCAGAACGGTGAGCCCGGCCACGTGGGTGACCGGCAGGGCAAGCAGCCACTGGCCCGGGCCGCCGAGCCGGTCGTGGGTCGCCCGCGCCGAGTGGCGCAGCGCCGCGGCGGTGAGCATCGCGCCCTTCGGCTCGCCGGTCGAGCCCGACGTCGGCACGACCAGTGCCACGTCGTCGCGCTCGAGTGGCTGCGCCGGGTCGAGCGCCGCCAGCACGGCCCCTCGCCCGCCGCCGGTCGGCAACGGCAGCAAGGCCGGCCCGGCGCCGTCCAGGGCAGCGGCCAGGGCAGGCACCAGCGTGGTCAGGACAGCCTCGCCCGTAGGGGCGGTGACCCCGCGCAGCTGGCGGCTCAGGTCGGCTCCTCGAGCGGCTTGCTCATCTGGACCGCGTCGGTCCGGTAGCCCAGCGACCGGTAGAGCGCCTGGGCGCCGGTGTTCCAGCCGAAGACGTTGAGTCGCACGAACTTGTGGCCCGCAGCGCGGGCCACGTCCTCGACGGCGAGCATCGTCGCCCGGCCCAGGCCGCGCTCGCGGTGCGGCTCGTCGATCTCGATGTCGTACACGAACAGGCTGTCGGACCCCGCCGGGGCGAGCCACAGCCATCCGACCGGCTCGTCGTCGGTCAGGACCCGGGAGATCGAGGCGCCCTCCTCTGCGAGGACGTCGGCCACCGTGGCCGGAAAGGTGGTGGCCGAGTTGTTCTCCGCCTCCTCGGGAGAGAGCCCGCGGGATCGCACCAGCTCGTCGGCGTACAGCGGCACGGCCCGGGCCCGGTAGCGGGCGTACTCCTCGTCGGTTACTTGCCGCAGCGTGACGGTGGTCATGGCCTCAGTAGTACCAGGGGTACGACGACCAGTCCGGCGGCCGCTTCTCCAGGAACGCGTCCCGTCCCTCGACCGCCTCGTCGGTCATGTAGGCGAGCCGGGTCGCCTCGCCCGCGAAGACCTGCTGCCCCATCAGTCCGTCGTCCACCAGGTTGAAGGCGAACTTCAGCATCCGCTGCGCGGTCGGGCTCTTGCCGTTGACCTCGGCCGCCACCTCAAGGGCTGTCCGCTCCAAGTCAGAGTGGTCGGCCACGATGTTCACCGCGCCCATCCGATGCATGTCCTCGGCGGTGTAGGTGCGGCCGAGGAAGAAGATCTCGCGGGCGTTCTTCTGGCCCACCATCTTCGCCAGGTACGCCGACCCGTAGCCGCCGTCGAAGGACCCGACGTCGGCGTCGGTCTGCTTGAACCGCGCGTGTTCGCGGCTGGCGATCGTGAGGTCGCACACCACGTGCAGCGAGTGGCCACCGCCGGCGGCCCAGCCGTTGACGACGGCCACCACGACCTTGGGCATGGTGCGGATCAGGCGCTGCACTTCGAGGATGTGCAGCCGACCACCTGCCGCCTTGACCCTCGCCTCGTCAACGGTGTCGGCGGTCTCGCCGTCGGCGTACTGGTAGCCGCTGCGACCGCGGATCCGCTGGTCGCCGCCGGAGCAGAACGCCCGTCCGCCGTCCTTGGCCGACGGCCCGTTGCCGGTGAGCAGCACGCAGCCGACGTCCGGCGTCATCCGGGCGTGGTCGAGCACCCGGTAGAGCTCGTCGACCGTGTGCGGGCGGAACGCGTTGCGCACCTCGGGCCGGTCGAAGGCGATCCGCACCGTGCCCCGGGCCGGCCCCTCGACGACCGACCGGTGGTAGGTCACGTCGGTCAGCTCGAACCCCTCGACCGGAGCCCAGGCTGCACTGTCGAAGAGCTCCGAGATCACATCGGCGAGGATAGGCGCATGGCGGACGGGCCCGGCACGCTGCTCGACCAGGCGATGCCCGCCTGGGATGTCGCCGAGCACCACCAACGGCGGGTTGCCGCTGACCTCGACGCGGTCTGGGCCGCCTTGCTCGCCACGCCGATGAGCGACCTGCCCGTCACCCGGGCGCTGATGCGGGTCCGGACCTTCGGCCGCGGGACCCCCGGGCCGCCAGCGCGCACCGTGGTCGAGGCGCTGCCGCCGGGAGAGATCACCCGCCACCCACCGCGAGAGCTGCTGCTGGGGCTGGTCGCTCCGGTCCGGCTCCGCTACTCCGCTGCCGACCTGCCGGTCCTGCGGACCGCCACGGTTGTCGAGCTGCAGGCGGCCGGTGCGGGGACCACCACCTTGAGCACCGACACCCGGGTCCTGGCCACCGGACCGCGGGCCAAGCGAGCCTTCCGGGCGTACTGGCTCGCGGTCGGCTGGGGCAGCGGACTGGTCCGCCGTGAGCTGCTGCGGGCCGTCGCCCGGCGGGCGGAGGCCAGCAGTGGCTGAGTGCCAGATCGTTGATGCCATCGTCTTCTCGATCCCGATGCGCACCCGGTTCCGTGGCATCGACGTGCGCGAGGGCGTGCTGCTGCGCGGCGCAGCCGGCTGGGGCGAGTGGTCGCCGTTCTGGGACTACGACGACGCCGAGTCCCTGCCCTGGCTGGCCGCTGCCCGTGAGGCCGCGGAGGTGGGCTGGCCCGCCCCGGTCCGTTCGTCGGTGCCGGTCAACGTGACTGTCCCGGCGGTGGGCCCTGAGCAGGCCGCCCAGATCGTGCTTGCTTCGGCCGGCTGCCGCACCGCCAAGGTCAAGGTGGCCGAGCCGGGCCAGACCGAGGCCCACGACCTGGCCCGGGTCGAGGCCGTCCGCGACGCGCTCGGCCCCAGCGGCCGGGTGCGGGTCGACGCCAACGGCGGCTGGGACGTCGACACCGCCGTGCGGATGGTGCGGCTGCTCGACCGGGTCGGGCTGGAGTACGTCGAGCAGCCCTGCCGCACGGTCGAGGAGCTCGCGGCGGTGCGCCGCCGCGTCGACGTGCCGATTGCCGCCGACGAGTCGATCCGCCGGGCCGAGGACCCGCTGCGGGTGGCCCGGCTGGCCGCGGCCGACATCGCCGTCCTCAAGGTGCAGCCGCTCGGTGGTGTCGCGGCCTGCCTGCGGATCGCGCAGCAGATCGGCCTGCCGGTGGTGGTGTCCTCGGCACTGGAGTCATCGGTCGGCATCGCCGCGGGGATCGCCCTGGCGGCTGCCCTGCCGGAGCTTCCGTATGCCTGCGGGCTCGCGACGCTGGCGCTGCTCGACGGTGACGTCACCAGCAACCCGTTCGTGGTCGTCGATGGTGCGCTGGCCGTCTCGCGCCCGGTGCCGGACCGGGCGAGCAGCGTCACCGCAGACGAAAACACGGTGCGCCGGTGGCACGAGAGGCTGCAGGCTGTGCGCACCGTCGACGACCCGAGGAGCACCTGAGTGGCGTCCGGTGGAGCCAGGTGAAGAACCGGCTGCACCGAAACGCCGACGGCACCGGGTGGGCGGTCCTCGCCGACCCGGAGGGCAACGAGTTCTGCGTGCTCCGCAGCGCCGCCGAGCGGGCGGCCAGCACGCCCTCCTAGGGTTCGCGGTGTGAACCCGTCGACTGCGCTGGCCACCGTGCTGGTCGACGAGCTGGTGCGCGGCGGGGTCCGCGAGGCCGTGCTCTGCCCCGGTTCGCGTAACGCCCCGCTGTCGTTCGCCCTGCACGACGCGGACCGCGACGGGAGGCTGCGGCTGCACGTCCGGATCGACGAGCGGACG
This sequence comes from Actinomycetota bacterium, assembly GCA_030841195.1. GTDB lineage: Bacteria > Actinomycetota > Actinomycetes > JACCUZ01 > JACCUZ01 > JAVEDA01. Next base: position 5,348 of record JAVEDA010000517.1, read on the forward strand.
GCGGGCTTCCTCGCCCTCGGCCTGGCCAAAGCGTCCGGGCTGCCGGTGCCGGTGGTCACCACGTCGGGCACGGCTGCGGTCAACCTGCACCCAGCAGTCGTCGAGGCCGACTACTCACGGGTCCGGCTGGTCGTGCTGACCGCGGACCGGCCGGTCGAGATGCGCGGCACCGGCGCCAACCAGACCATCGACCAGGTCGGGCTGTACGGCGACTCCGTGCGCTGGTTCCAGGAGCTGTCCGCCGACTCGGGGACGTCGGTGACCGGCTGGCGCAGCGTGGTGGACCGTGCCCTCGCCGAGGGGCACTGGGGCCCTGTGCACCTCAACGTGGCCCTCCGCGAACCGCTGGTGCCGGACCCGGACGCGTCCTGGCCGGAGCCGCTGGACGTCGAGATCGACCGGCTGGACAAGGGCAGCCGGCAGCTCTGGGGCTACTCCGACGTCGTCGCCGGCGGCCGGACCGTCGTCGTCGCCGGGGATCAGGCCCTCGCCGACGCCCGCGGGATGGCCGAGTCGGGCGGCTGGCCGCTGCTCGCGGAGCCGTCCTCAGGGCACCGGGCCGGGCCGAACGCGTTGGCTGCCTACCGGCTGCTGCTCGGCCACCTCGGTGACGGCATCCAGCGCGTGATCGTGGCCGGCCGGCCCACCCTGTCCCGGCCGGTGACCCAGCTGCTGGCCCGCACCGACCTCGAGGTGCTCCGGCTCCGCGACGACCCGCGCACCCCGGACGTCATCGGCACCCCGGACCCCGAGTGGCTGCGCACCTGGCAGGACGCCGACCGCGCCGCCCGCGTAGCCGTGGATCAGGTGCTCGCGGCCGAGCCGGTCACTGGCCTGTCGGTGGCGCGCCTGCTGGCGGCGAGGGTGCCGCCCGACGGGTTGCTTGTCGCCGGCTCCTCGAGCAGCATCCGCGACCTGGACCTGGCCGAGCCGTGGGCCGAGCCGCCACTGGTGCTCGCCAACCGCGGCGCCTCCGGCATCGACGGCACGGTGTCGACAGCAGTGGGAGCCGCTCTCGCGCACGGCGGCGGACCGGCGTACGCGCTGATGGGTGACCTGACCTTCCTGCACGACAGCACCGGGCTGGTGATCGGGCCGGGTGAGCCGCGGCCCGACCTCACGATCGTGGTCGTCAACGACGACGGCGGCGGCCTGTTCACGCTGCTCGAGCAGGGCGGGCCCGAGCACGCCGCAGTGTTCGAGCGGGTCTTCGGCACGCCGCACGGTGCCGACCTGCGGGCGCTGTGCGCAGCGACCTCGACGCCGTAC